>DASVST010000342.1:0-1588 GCA_036387965.1 Segetibacter sp.
CTAACTGGTCGTACTCAATAATTTCAATACCTTCTTTTGGAAAAAAGCTTTCGAAGCACTCAAAATATTCGTGAGTCATGGCAGGCCCACCGTGCAACAACAAAAGTTTTATTCTTGGATTATTACCTATGCGTTTGGTCCATACTTTAAATGTTCCTTTTGGCGTTTCTATGGGTATCATCCTGATGCCGCCTGTTTGTATGCCGGTATCTTTTATTGAATGATATTCTTCTAAAGTGGGAGTGTTAGTTGCTGAGGATTTTTCTTTACAAGAGTAAAAGGAAATTAATACAAGAATAATAATGAAGGATTTCATGTAAATAGTATTGGTTCTGAAATATACAACCAATAACCACTAATTGTCCACCTTCTTTTCTTCTTCTTCGTTTTTATCCTTTCTAAACCTGTTGAATAAATCAAGTTTAAATTCTACGTTACCATCTTTGCCAGGTCTGCCCCTCACAAAAACACTTCTTCCGCCTGTTTTATCGGTTCCTATATTCTCAGGGACAAAAGTTGAATCGCGACCTTTTAAATTACTCAGAGGCACCTGAATACTAAGATCTGTTGTTCCTTTCATGCTATATGTACCTTCGATAAACATACTCAATATCGAGGATTGAATTTCCATCCTGTTAACCTTAACCTCATCACCTTTTACCTCAAGCCTGTTTTTTAATTCGGCGAATTTGATGTTTTCAAAATCTCGATTTTTGAACAAGAAGTTTTGGAGTTTTTTTATTGGTTCATAGTTAATAAGCGCTCCTTCTTTTAAGGAAAAATCAACCACTCCTTCCAAAGTTCCGGGATGAGCATTACCATCATTATCTAAACCGATAGTTGCATTTATTTGCGAAGTGAGTTTGCCTTTAAGGCTTTCAGATGTTATACCATCCTGTCCAAAGTTATCAAAGGCTGCAAGGGTTTTACTTACATCTACATTATTCATATTTACACTAACCTTTGCCTGGTGGTAATTTTCTTTTTGTGATTGAAGAGAGCCATTTATATCCATTTGACCACCGGCGTGTTCCATGCTTACCTTATGAATTATATAGCTATCGTGCAATAAAGAGATATAAGCAACTGCGTTATTTGCATCAAATTTCTTGTATATCAGCCTGTCGGCTTTAAGGCTCACATTCACACTTCCCCTTTCAAGTACCTCATCAATTTGTCTTGCACTTCTTTCAAGAGCGTTGTTATTATCTGTTACAACGGTGATGGTTTTTTTCCTTGGCCTTAACAGGTAAGCGAAAGAAGCACTATTAATAGAAGTAGTGTACACACTCCAGTTTATGATAGCTTTATTTGGTTCTGTACTTATAAGTGTAAGCAGGTTTTTTGCTTCACCCTCCATTACAATTTTAGTGTTAAGCACTTCGGCTTGTATGTTTTCTACAAAAACATCAGAACTTTTAAATACAATTCTGCCATTTACATTTGTCAACTCTACATCGCGTGGAGCATATAACAGCAAGCCTTTATTAAATGTAATCACTCCATTAAGAAAGGAATTTGTGTTGTTGTTTTTAGCAATCGGGCCTTTGTAACTGATGTTCATAGTTCCCATTCCCCCGCGCATTTT
>DASVST010000343.1:0-6458 GCA_036387965.1 Segetibacter sp.
TTTCATCAACATCATCAGTAACAGCAGCCTGCACTCCAATTCTCTCCAATGCAAAAAGCACTGATTGAATATTTCCCGCGTTATATTTTATTATGGAAAGCTTCATCTGTTATTTAACCTGAAATTTTTTATTCATTGTTCAAGACCTATAATTGGTTTTATAAATGCTGCGGTTGTAGCATTTATATCGCCTGATTTACTCAAGGCTTTTATATATGCTGACCCAATAATTGCTCCGTTGGTATACTTACACGCAGCATCAAATGTTTGCTTGTCTTTGATACCAAAACCAACAAGTATAGGGTTCTTCAGCTTCATACTTTTCAACCTTTGGAAGTAAGATGTCTGGTCGGTTATTTCTTTATTACTACCTGTTGTTGATGATGATGAAACTGCGTATAAAAACCCCGAGCTTAACTCATCTATTCTTCTTATGCGGTCTTCTTTTGTTTCAGGTGTAACAAGAAATATCAGGTTCAGATTATACTTCTTCAGGATATCACTATACTCGGTTTCGTACTCATAGATTGGTAAGTCAGGCAATATCAATCCATCCACGCCAACCTCCGCTGCTTCCGCACAAAAATTCTCAAAGCCATATTGTAAAACAGGGTTCATATATCCCATTAATATTATGGGAACCTTTGTGACTGACCTCATTCCTTTTAACTGCTCAAACAACTTACTTATCGTCATTCCGTTTTCTAATGCGATGGCTCCGCTTTGTTGTATAACAGGTCCATCAGCTAGTGGATCACTGTATGGCATACCAAGTTCTATTAAGTCAGCACCATTATTTTGAAGCGCCTGGATGACTTCTAAAGTACTTTCAAGTTTAGGAAAGCCAGCTGTGCAGTAAACGTTGAGAATGTTATGTTGCTTGCGTTTAAAAAGCTCTTCTATTCTTGTCATTGTTGTTAACTCAATCTCCATTTTTATGTTCGACCGTTTATATTCTGAACTTTCTAAAGGCACTTCTTTAAAACCATATTTTTTATAAAGATGTATCGCAGGTTTTAGAATTGTATTAGAAAACAGAATAACTTTCTTTGCTTTTAATTCCTTAGCTGTTTGTAAACAATATTCAAGCATTTTGTTGCCAACTTGCTTTCCTTGTGCATCTTCAGAAACTGCCATTTTTGAAAGTTCATATTTGTCTTCGGCAATTTTCATTAAAGCAAATGTTCCAACAATTTCATTAGCAACTTTTGCGAAAAATATCTTGCCTTCTTTATCAATTATGTGTTGCTGTGGCTTGCTTAGAACTTCTTCATCAATTGTTTCAACAGCAAAATATTTGCATATCCATGCAAGATTTAGTTCTTTAAAAGCAACTGCAAGTGCTGGTTCAAATTCTATTATTTCAACTGTGCTATTCACTTATATATTTGGTCGTGCTTTTTGTGTAAGCTCATCTTTACCTTCCATTACTTTCATGTAAGTGGCCAAATCCTTATCACCTCTTCCGCTTAAACACACAACCACAACATCTTTCTCACTAAACTTTAATTGCTTCAATGCAGAAAAAGCATGTGCCGATTCCAACGCAGGAATAATGCCTTCTAACTTACTTAAACAGAAAGCAGCATCTAACGAATCTTCATCAGTAACACTCAAAAATATACCGCGACCGCTATCATATAGGTTAGCATGCATTGGTCCGATACCCGGGTAATCTAAGCCGGCAGAAATGCTATGTGGTTCTACAACCTGTCCATCTTCCGTTTGCATAACAAGGCTTTTGCTACCATGCAAAATACCTGCTCTTCCGAGCTGAGTAGTTGCGGCACTCATACCACTTTCAATTCCATGACCTGCAGCTTCAACAGCAACTAACTTCACTGAAGATTCATCAATAAAATGATAGAAGGCACCGGCAGCATTACTTCCACCACCAACACAAGCAACCATATAGGTTGGCAATTCACTACCTGTTGTTTCTTTTAGCTGCCATTTTACCTCTTCACTTATCACACTTTGAAACCTTGCAACCATGTCAGGATAAGGATGCGGACCTACAACACTTCCAATAATATAATGTGTATGAACAGGCTCATTAATCCATGCTCTTATTGCTTCATTGGTTGCGTCTTTTAATGTTTTACTGCCACTTGTTGCAGGTACCACAGTTGCACCAAGCATCTTCATTCGAGCAACATTTGGGGCTTGTCGCTCTATATCTTTTTCGCCCATATACACAACACATTCCATACCCTTTAAGGCACAAACAGTGGCAGTGGCAACACCATGTTGGCCTGCACCAGTTTCCGCTATTATACGTGTTTTACCAAGCCTTTGCGCTAACAAAATTTGGCCGATAGTGTTGTTGATTTTATGCGCTCCTGTATGACATAAGTCTTCACGCTTAAGATAGATTTGCGTGTTGAATTGCTTGCTTAAGCGTTCAGCAAAAAACAAAGGAGTTGGCCTTCCAACATAATCCCTCAATAAACTCCGAAACTCTGCTTGAAAAGAAGCTTCATTCATTATCTCCAGGTAGCGCGTCTTCAACTCCTCCACGTTTGGATGCAACATTTCGGGAATGTATGCGCCACCAAATTTTCCGTAGTAGCCTTGTTCTGTCGGTTGTTTATATGATGTAGTCGCCATTTGTAATTCTATTTATCATTGTTGCGTCGCACACTTGTACCACTAGTTCACTCTTCAACTGAAATCACTCCTGTTGATATAGGCATTTCAGTTTTTAAGGCATTTACAAAAGCAGTTACTTTATCAATGTCTTTATCTCCTGGTGCAACTTCAAATCCACTATTTATATCAACTGCAAACAAATTTTTTGCTGTTGCTGTTTGAACAAAAGTTCTGATTTCTTCAACATCTTCTGGTTGTATTCCGCCACTTAAAAAATATGGCTTTTGGATATTGGCTTCTTTTAGAATCTCCCAATCAAACTTTTTTCCAGTTCCTCCATAACCCGCGCCAGCTGTATCAAATAAATACATATCGCAAGCATCTTCGTAAGATTTTATTTTATAACCAAGATTGTCTTCAGCACCAATTCTAAAAGCTTTGATCACTGTCACATAGTTGGATATGGATTCACAAAAGTTAGGCGTTTCATCTCCATGAAGCTGGATGATATTGATGCCGCAATCATAAACTGTTTTCAATATTTCTTCCTGAGAAGCATTTACAAAAACGCCGACTTTTTTGATACCTGAAAGACTTTTCAAATCAGTACAAGTCATGTGATTGTAAACATACCTAGAGCTTTTGGTATAAAATATAAATCCGGCGAAATCTACGCCGATAGTTATAAGTTGCTCAACCTGATCAGGCTTGGTTAAGCCGCACACTTTAAACTTCATTGGAAGCATGTTTAAGCTCATCAACAAATTTTCTGAATGCAAGTGCGGGATCCTGTTCTTTCATAAAATTTTCTCCTATTAAATAACCTCTAAAACCATGTTGTTGCAAAAGCACAATTGTGTTTACGTTGGAAATTCCGCTTTCTGAGATCTTTACTTTTTCATCTGGAATTTTGTTTGCTAACTCTATCGAACGATTTACATCAACGGTGAAAGTTTTGAGGTCGCGATTATTGACTCCAACAATATCTACTTCGGTTTGTATATGCCGCAGTTCGTCTTCGTTATGAATCTCAAGCAAAACCTCCAGGCTTAGCCTTTTTGCAAAAAGCGCAAGCTCTTTTACACGCTCGGGTGTTAAGCATGCAGCTATTAATAGTATTACACTTGCTCCAATTGCTTTTGCTTCTACAATCTGGTATTCGTCAATAATAAAGTCTTTGCGCAGTATTGGAACTGACACAATTTCTTTTGCATAGATCACATCTTCGTTCGACCCACCGAAGTAGTTTTCATCGGTAAGAATTGAGATACCCGAAGCTCCCATAGTGTCGTATGCTTCAACAACAGGTCCTATCTGCACATCTTCATTGATTACACCTTTTGATGGCGATTTTCTTTTAAATTCAGCAATAATACCTGTTGCTCCATCAGTTAACAAGCTTGAAACCAAAGAATTACAGTTAGCGTGAAAATGGGGAAACGTCTCTAATTCTTTTATAGGAACAAGCTTCTTCTTCTGTTCAACTTCAATCTTTTTAGTAGCAATTATGTTCTCAAGAATATTCATATGTCTATTGTAAACTCAGTAATTTTTTAAAACAATCATGTGCTTTTCCGCTGTCTAAACTATGAACTGCAGCGTCGTAAGCATCGTCATAAGTTTTATAGCTGCCAACACATTGCAACGCCATAGCTGCATTCGCAAGCACTACAGCATTTTGCGCCCATGAACCTTCACGTTTTAATATTTTCAAAAATATTGCAGCTGCTTCATCAACACTACTGCCGCCATAAATGTCTTCTGGCAAAACACCACGTTTTCCTATTTGTTCAGGTGTAAGTACTTTTTCGCCGGTGTTTGTTATCACTTTTGTATCGTCTGTTAAAGAAATTTCATCGTAGCCATCTAAACTATGAATGATGGTAAAGGGTTTTCCGCTTTGCTGTAGTAGATAGTTATAAATCCGTGCCATCTCTAAATTGTACACTCCCACTAACTGGTATTCAGGATTGGCGGGATTTACCATTGGTCCGAGCATATTGAAAAATGTACGAACGCCAAGATTTTTGCGGATTGGTCCGACAGCTTTTAATGCAGGATGAAATAAAGGGGCATGCAAGAAACAAATGTTTGCTTCTTCAACTTCCTTTTGCAAGGCACTTTCGGTGTTCTTGAATTTGTATCCTAACTGTTCCATTACATTAGAAGCTCCGCTTGTGGATGTAACACCATAGTTTCCATGTTTTGCAACTTTCTGACCTGCGCCTGCAACAATGAAGCATGAAAGAGTTGAAATATTAAACGTGTTTTTTCCGTCGCCGCCCGTACCAACAATATCAATAGGCTTGTATGTTGATAGATCCACCTTAACACACAACTCAAGTAAAGCATCTCTAAAACCCTGGAGTTCTTCAATGGTAATACTGCGCATTAAATAAACAGTCATGAATGATGTGACTTCATGTTCATTGTATACGCCTTTAGAGATATTAATCAATACTTCTCTTGCCGGCTGAAGGCTGAGGGTTTTGTACTCGAATAAATGCTGTAATATCTTTTTCATTCTATCTCTTTAACCAGTTTCTCATAATGACTTCCCCGTCAGGTGTTAGTATACTTTCAGGATGAAACTGAACTCCCTGGACATCGAACGTCTTATGTTGTAAAGCCATGATATAGTTATTGTCATCTCTTGCAGTTACTTCTAAGTCATCAGGAAAGGCTTCATCTTTTATTATCCAACTATGGTATCTGCCTACTTCGATCGTTTCGGGCAAATCCTGGAACAGCGGGCTTGACTTTGATAACTTACACGGCGTTGCGACACCATGAAAAACCGTATCGAGATTTTCTAAAGTTCCACCGAATACTTGTCCGATTGCCTGGTGCCCAAGACATACACCGAGCAATGATTTTGATGCGGCGTATTCTTTAATAACATTTAACAATAAACCCGCTTCGCTTGGTACTCCAGGTCCTGGAGAGAGAATGATTTTATCGTATGCCTTGATATCATCCAAAGTAATTTTATCATTACGATGTACCTCAACTTTGGTATGCGTTATCTTCTCAACCAAGTGAACAAGGTTGTATGTGAAGCTGTCGTAATTATCAAAAACCAATATTTTCATTTCGTAAAAGCTTGTTGAGTATTGCTATTCAGTTGAAGTGTGCGACGCAACGATGTCGCCATCTGGACGCTGATCACTTCAAAAAATTAATCTATTTCTTGAGCCAGTTTAATGGCTGTTTTTAAAGCGTTCAATTTATTATTCACTTCCTGTAATTCACTTTCTGCATTTGATGCAGCAACAACTCCAGCCCCAGCCTGGTAAAACAAAGTATTTTGTTTGCTAAGGAATGAGCGAATCATTATAGCATGATTGAGTTCGCCATTGAAACCGATAACACCAATTGCTCCACCATAAAAACCTCGTGAGGTCGGTTCGTAATCGTTGATCAATTGCATTGCTTTTACTTTAGGAGCGCCACTTAAAGTGCCAGCGGGAAAGGTGGAAGCCAACAGCTCAAATGGATTAGTTTTCGGCTTTGGCGTACCGGTTACTTCGCTTACAAGGTGAATGACATGGGAATAGTAATTAACCTTTCGATAACTGGTAACCTCTACATTATCTGCATACCGGCTAAGGTCGTTTCTGGCGAGATCAACAAGCATCACATGCTCGGCATTTTCTTTAGGGTCGAGTAATAGTTTTTCTGCAAGCAATTCATCCTTCTCATCATCACCAGTTCTTTTGAACGTTCCGGCGATTGGGTGAACAATGGCTTTCCCTTTCTGAATAATCACCTGGCTCTCCGGCGATGAACCAAAGAGCCTGTAATCGTTGTAGTCAAAATAAAATAAGTATGGACTTGGGTTTACACTTCTTAAAGCACGGTAAACA
>DASVST010000344.1:0-1912 GCA_036387965.1 Segetibacter sp.
GGTCCGAAGCCTGTGAGAGGTTTATCAACAATCATATTCAAACCAGCGATCCATCTATAAAATCTTTCTGCATTCGATACGTCTTTAAACTGTACCGTTGCTTGCAAATGATCATTGATATCTTTATGGAAAACTGTTGTGTTATAATCAGGTGAAAAGTCGAGATATTTATTATCAGCCACGAACCATGTTCCAACTGATATCAAACATATAACTGCTGCACTGATACTCCAGCCGATCAACCTCTTTCGTAACAGCCATGATGCAGCAATACCTATGATCAACGCAGCCCATGCTCCTCTTGAATATGCCAGGATAACTGACGTCAATCCTATTACTAAACCGAGAAGTAAGATATTCTTATATCTGTGAGGTGGAGTTAGTTTGTAGGCAGTGAACAAAGCCGCCAGCAGGCAAACCAGCATTGCTGAAAAATTTACATGGTTCCTAAAAAAGGGCCAATAAATTTCTTTTACAGATTCAAAAGAAAATTGGAAAAATGCATGTCGTACTAAAGATTGTATAACGACAAATCCCATAGGTGTCAGCAACAGTATGCTAACTAGTTTTAATCGTGTCTTACTATTTATAAAATAATACGGCAGTATAACGAAAGGGACAATAAACCATGTTTTTGCTAACAGATATTTTGCAGATAGTAAAGGGTCTGATGAAAAAATGGTAGTTATTACAACCCATATTAAATGCAAAAGCAATATCAATATTAACGGATGATTGATAAAGCTTCGAGGTAATAGAGTAGGTGAATACACCACTTTGATTAAAAACAATGCTGTGAGCAACATCATCAAAATTTCATCGGGAAAATCGATACCAAGTGAAGGAGTGAAATTTATTTCAGTTGATAATGGAAGTAAGGCGATTAATCCATAAAAGAGCCATTTAGTTTTATATACACATACTTCATAAATGGTTGGCAACAGTATAGCAACAAAAGGAAGTACAACTAAAACAGGGTCTTCCCTGATAAGGGATGCAGTTCCGGCGACGAGAAACAAAACAGCACCAATAACATACTTTATGCGTAAGCTTAATGCCATCTTAACTATTGACGACGTTCGAAAACTAAGACTGCGATAATGCTAAAAGCAAGAGCAGATAACAATGTAGCCACAATGATTAAGAGTTTTTTGGGGTTATCAGCTTTTGCTGAAGGATATGCTCTTTCCATGATTATTAATGCAGGTGTGTTATTTGCAATAGCTATTTTAAGCTGACTAGAAATTTTTTCGTTCTGTTGAATTTGTTCTAAAAGGCCTTGCCTTTTTAATTGAGATAATGGAGTATTAGTACCAGTACTATCAGCTAATAAGTTATACTGCTTCTCCAGATCAGCTGATGCAGCTGAGATTTTTTGTAACGTATACTCATATGATTTTTTCCAAATGTCCTGCGCCTTTGACTGGACAATATCAACAAAGCTATTCGCGATGGAAGCTGATAACTTTTTATCTTTTGTTGTTACTGAAATCTTTAACTGGTACAATTCATTTTTAATCAAGTCTACATCATCCCTCAATTCCTCAACTGCCTTCCGGGTATTTAATTCAGCGTTACTGCCTTCTATTCCATAATATTTTACAAGAGCAAACATGTCTACCAGGAGTTTGTATGTAGTTTCTAAGCCAGCAATTCCATACAAACGATTTAAGTCGTCTTCACCGCCAAATGTTGAGTACAATTGCTCGACATTATCATTATAAAGATGAGCTTTATCAGCAAGTAAAGGATTTGCTGCAACCACAACAGCAGTTGATTTATAGTACGGTGGGATTACAAAAAATACAATAGCGGCAGCAACTAATCCTGACAACAAAGTGAAGTATACTATAAAGCTTTTACGTCTTTTCAATACTTCAGCAATATCAGCAAGATTAAACGAAAGGTTATT
>DASVST010000345.1:0-1737 GCA_036387965.1 Segetibacter sp.
TACCAAAGCATTATTCTTACCATCCAGTTCTACCCTTGCGCCCTTTGGTAATATTTGTAAAAGATTACAATTGGCTTCAGGCCCACAATCAATAAATTGAACCATTACAAACTGCGCATTCAGGTTATGAGATATTTTAAAACTCTTTTGCTGTCCATCGCCTAAAGCCTGTACATAAGAGTTATTGTTTACTGTAATACTTTCTGTTGTTGCTGCAGCACCGGGAAGTGTAGCAACAGGGACATTTTCATTTTGCGTTAGAAAGTTATGCCATCCATCACTCTTTTTAATTTGCAGATTGCCAGTGGAGCTGTTAAAGAAGATTAATCCTATAGCTGGATTTAACTGGTAATCACGAACAACATTATTAGAAACTCTTGGGAATAAAACACCTCTTGGCTTGCCACCACCATCAGGATTAGTTTTAAATTGATATGCCGCACTTGCTTCTTCAGGTTCAGTCGAATTTCTGCCTCCAAATCTGAAGAGCCCTTCAGTAATAGTAAGATCAGCCGGTAAACTGCTATAAGGTACTCCTGAAATTCCGGAGTAAAAATGAAGCCCTCTATTAGAAGTATAATTCATACTTCTTGAGTTTAGATTGTAACTAATAGTTCCTCTTGCCAAAGACTCATCACCATCAGCAAAGTTAATTCCGTTAACTGCTTTCTTATATTCACCTGTCCCATCTGATTCTAAACCGTTCAACTCAATGTTTCCTGTTACTTTTAATTTAGAGTTGTTGATATTAACACCATAGTTATAATTAAAGATGCCTGCGGTGTCAATGTACCCTCTGTCTAACTTATTAGTCTTGAAGTAAAGAAAATTCTTATCGTTGGTACCCAAATAAGCAGCAGCTCCAAATGAGTTCCCGTTGTTAATAAATGCATTTTGTGCAATGGTTTGCAAGCTGCCCTGGGACACCATTTTTAAATTTCCGCAATTATCTACCGTTAAAACAGAATCGAGGTTTGCACTGTTTTTAAAGCGGGAGAATCTTACTCCTCCATCTACAACTACATTATTTGCACTTAGCACCATACTGTCTATAGATAACAGGTTGAGTGTTCCGAAAGATGAAATGGTTGTATTTTTTGCACTGTTTATTAACTGAACATGTCTTCCTCCAACAAAAAAGGTATCGACATTTGTAAATCGAAGAGATTTGTTATTTGCATCTAGATTCGTTGCTCTTTTTAACTGCCCTCCAAAAGAGAATAAATTATTTTGAATTGACAACCCATTTTCTGCTCCATAAACTCCGTTATCAACCTGTTTACTTGGAGCCTGCTTAACGAGCTTTAAGTTTCCTGATGCGTCTACAGTTAATACAGAATCCATAGCAGTATTGTTTCTATAACTGCCTAGGGTTAAACTGCCATGAAGACCAATGTTACTGGCAGCACTTAACAGAATGTTTTGGGAGGTAAGATTCAATAGATCATTAGAAGAAATAATAGTCTTCTTTGAACTATTAAGATGATTTACACTACCTGATGTATAAAAGCTATCAAGATTATTAAAACTAAGTGATTTAAAACTTCCATCAAGAAGAGTTGATCTTTTTAAAGTACCGCCGAATTTCAAAACATTGCCTTCAAGTAAAATTCCATTATCAGCAACATATAAAGGTGTTACGGGTTTCTGGGCACTCAAACTTGAGCAAACGCACAACATTAAAAATACAAAAATACCTTTTTGCATAAACAGGGGTTTAGAGGTTTTCAGAACTTG
>DASVST010000346.1:0-9524 GCA_036387965.1 Segetibacter sp.
AAAATCAGCAATATGGCGATGCTTTCGATGGATCAATGAGAGAAATTGGTCATCCATTGCCGGGTGGAAAGGCGCAAATGGAGCAATATTCGTATAAAAAGAGAGGAAGATTAGACTTTTTTGAAACGGGAGCTACTGTGCAAACTGATGTATCTTATTCAGCTAAAAACTTTTTACTTTCTGCACAGGATGCTAAAATAACAGGTACACTTGGTGGAGATAAAAACCGTCGTACAACTTTCCGTTTTAATGCTACTAATGAATATGGAAGACTTACAACCAATTTTAATGTTACCTACACACGTCAGCAATATAATGTAGCGGCACAATCTCCTTATTGGGAAGTATTTAATACTGCGGGTTGGATAGATCTAAAGAAATATAAAAACTGGAGAGATACAGCTTCTGAAGCTAATCCAAATTATTATTATAATGAGTACTATCAAAACCCGTACTTCATAAAAGACAGAATAAGAACTAGCGGTTTGAAAGACGATCTTTTTGCACAAGTGGTACTAGGTTTAAAAGTTACTAACTGGCTGAGTTTGAATTACCGTGCAAGTACAAATTCGAGAGGTGATGATGAAAGAACTACAACTGAAGCTTTTACTTTCAATGATTATGCACACAACGTTACCCACAAGTATAATGCTTCAACCGATTTAAAAGCAGGTGTGAACGACCAAACCACTAAGTTTAACCGCTTAAACTCGGAAGTTTATGTAAATGCAGAGGGTTCGTTCGGAGACTTTACGGTTAACGGTCTATTAGGTCAATCTTTCAGACAAGACAGAAACAGATTTGTAGCTGTTGGCGGTGGTAACTTAATTATTCCAACATTATTCAATGTTTCTAATAGAACAGGCGAGGCAGGTGCTGTAGCAACTCAATACCAAACCCGTACTATTGGAGCCTATGGACAATTAACTTTTGGATTCAAAAGATGGGCATTTTTAGAAGTTACCGGCAGAAATGACTGGGACTCAAGATTACCCCAGGCGAATCGCTCGTTCTTTTACCCGGGTGCTAATGCATCAGTTGTATTAAGCGATGCATTACCTGCAATAAAAAACAGCCGTTTAATTAATTATTTAAAAGTTAGGGGATCTATATCTAAATCAGGTAATGTAAACTTAGGTACTGGCTTTGGAGGTGCATATCGTCTTGAGAATAATTATTTTATTGCTCCCGGCTTTCCATATGGCAACCTGCCCGGCTTTCAAGGTTCTACAGGTGTAAACAATCCTGAAATTAAACCTGAGTTTGTTAACTCAAAAGAGTTAGGATTTGAGATTGCATTATTAAAAAGTAGGGTAAACCTGGAAGTAACAGGTTATCTTCAAAACAACACCAATCAAATCCTTGATGTTCAGGTATCTCGCGGTACAGGTGTAAACAACGCAACTGTGAATGCTGCAGATTTTGATAATAAAGGTTTAGAATTTGATCTGCGTTTAACTCCCCTGGTAAATCTTGGTGATGTAAGATTTGATTTTAAAGGTAATCTTAGCTTAATGGATAGCAGAATTAATTCTGTTTACCAGGGCTTGGAAGAAATAGGTATAGGTAATGCCAACTTTGCTATAGTAGGTTATCCTGCTTTCATGTTCAAATTAACTGACTATAAGCGTGATCCTGAAGGTCGGGTTATCGTAGACAGGCTAACAGGTTATCCTTCATTAGATCCGAATGTAAAAATGTTTGGTAATACAATGGCAAAAACCATTTTAGGAGTAACCCCATCTATAGTATGGAAAGGTTTAACCTTAAATGTAACTGCAGATTACAGAGGTGGACACCAGGTTTACCATGGCATTGGAGAAAACATGGACTTTACCGGTAGTTCTGCAAGAAGCGGTACTAACGGTCGTCAGCGTTTTATTGTACCTAATTCAGTATACGATGACGGAACAGGTAAATATGTGCCAAATACATCAATATTAACTGCCAATGGTGGTTATGGATTTTATGAAGCTACAAACACCAACAGGGGTATACAATCTAATTACTTATCAAGCGCAGCTGCATGGAAAATCCGTGAGATCGCGCTTATCTATGAATTGCCATCTTCTATATTAAGAAATCTAAGATTTGTAAAGAAAAGTTCTGTAAGCTTAACAGGTAGAAATTTATTTACCTTCTTACCCAAATCAAATCAATGGACAGATCCGGAGTTTAACACAAGTACAGGAAATGCATTGGGAGTTAACAATAACAGCATTTTACCTCCGAACAGGCTTTATGGTTTTAACATTATGTTCGGCTTCTAAACATTTCTAAACAAACAAATTTTAAAAAATGAAATCGAATAATTTATTAACCGTCACATTGGGTCTTGTGCTGGTGCTGGGGAGCTGTAAAAAAGGTTTTTTAGATATAAATATAAGCCCTAATCAACCTACAGAAACTTTAGTAACACCAGATTTAGCAACAGCAGCCCAGTTAAACAACTCTGCCGCTAGAAATGCCTCTGCATACGACTTTTTGCAAAGGTATATGGGGTATTGGAGTGCATCAGGTTCGTTTTCACGTAATACTGTAGAAATGAGTTACAACATCACCAATGACTTTGGTGGAGGTATATTTTCTAACATTTACTATACAGTAGGTCAATACAGAACAATAAGAAAAAAAGCTGTACAGCTTGATTGGAAGTTTTACCAAGGTATCACTAAGATAATGGAAGCTCATGAAATGGCTATTCTTGTTGATTTTTATGGTGACGTTCCTTATTCTACAGCTTTCGATTTAGTAGGAAACATTAGACCTACTTATGACAAGGGAGAAGCAATATATAAAGCTTTATTACCACTAATAGATGAAGGATTAGCTGACATCAAGGGTGCAACGGGTAATGATCTTAATATTGCCACACAGGACATTATGTTTAAAGGCGATAAAAACGGCTGGAGAAAATTTGCTAATTCTTTAAAGCTGCGTTTATTAATGCATACAACAAAGGTTAGCACTTTTAATATACCTGCGGAAGTAGCAAAAATAGTAGCAGAAGGTGGTGGATTTTTAGGAAATGGAGTAAGTGCTTCTGTTAACCCAGGTTATACTACAGATAAGCCCAACCCTTACCATAATGCACATCTTTTCCTTTCTAATGGAAATGAGTCTGATAACTACAATCGCGCTAATAATTTTACATTGGACCGAATGACTGCTTTAGCTGATCCCAGAGTGCAAAGAGTTTACCGTCCTGCAAAAACAGGTGGGGCGTTTAAAGGCACTTTTTATGGTTCAGATCCAATTACAGCAAATAGTAGTGATAATACATCGGGTCCTGGTTATGGCCCTCTGTACAATTATACTCAAAGTGCAACTGCTGCATCGCCAATGTGGTTAATGACAGGTGTTGAAACCATGTTCTTAATTGCGGAAGCAACTGCAAGAGGTTATTTAGCAGGCGACCCAAAAGTTGCGTACGAAAATGCAGTACGCGAATCTTTTTTATATTCAGGTTTAACTACTGCACAGGCTGATGCTTACCTTACAAGTACCGATGCAAGGGTAGCATGGCCCACAACAACTGCTTTAGCAGATAGGCTGATTCCAATCATGTGGCAAAAATACTTTGCCCTTAATGGTATTCAGGCTAATGAAACATTTAGCGATTGGAGAAGAACAGGTATTGTTCAACCGCCGTTATCTGTTGCGCCAGAAAGAGGTTCAAACCAAATTCCAAGAAGATTATTGTACCCAACGACGGAGTATAGTTACAATGCCGAAAATGTAAAGGCACAAGGAACAATTACCCCATATTCACCTAGAGTATTCTGGGATCAATAAACATTGTAATACCATAAAAAATTTCAAATGAAAAGAATAATTTTAAAAAATCTCTTACTGCTAATAGCCGTATCTGCAACTTTCACTTCTTGCCTTAAAGATGAAGGTTACGAGGATGGCAAGTATGGTGCAGTACGAAATACAGCGGGAAGAGAATTTATATCGATACCTGTGGCAGCAAAAAACCCAAACCCAATGGGTTTGGAATCAAAGTCAGGTTCACAACCTATATCTTTATTCGTCGTTTCTTACGATTATAAGGATCCGGCATCTTCAGACGTATCGGCAACTATTACAGTAAACAATGCATTAGTAACCGCTATCGATCCAACAGTAACAATAATCCCTGCATCAACTTATACTTTGCCTTCAAATACTATAACAGTAAAAGCAGGACAAAGAGTGAGTGATAATTTTATCTTGAGTTTAAACACAAGTACTTTAGATCCTACAAAGAAGTACGGTATTGGTTTCACTCTTACCGGAACTTCTAAACCAAGTGTTGAAATACCTTCTAATTTAAAAGATGTAGTATATATCTTTTCACTTAAGAACAAGTATGATGGCGTTTATAAAATAAGCTACAAAATGGAACCTGGTCCCCTTAGGATTGCTGCCGGACAGGCTGCATATGCGGGACCGTATGTTTATCCTAACGATATACACATGATTACTACGGGACCAAATTCAGTTGTTATGTACAATACTGCATATGGAACGGGTGACAACCATCCCCTCCAGTCACCTGCAACAAGCGGATTTGGTTCTACAAGAGCATTATTCACTTTTGATAATAATGATAAGCTGATAAGTGTGGTAAACGATTTCCCTAACCCAAGTAATGGAAGGGTGTTTGCTATCAATCCAAATGTAACCACAAGTCGTTACGATCCGACAACCAAGACTATCTATGCTGCTTTTATAATGACACAACCAGGTTTTGATCCTTTGCCGATTTACGACACACTTAAGTTTACGAAACCGAGATAATAAATATTTCTTAGAAAAGAGCTGCATTTTCTGCAGCTCTTCTTATATATTTTGATGAATACTTTCCAAGCCGAGACCTTAAGCTTAATCTGCCATGAGAATACAAAAAAAGAGAGGCTACGTTTAATAGCCTCTCTTTAGGATTATAATCATTATAATGCTGAAGACCACCAGGTTAGCAGAAGATTCTGCGATAAACCGGCTAGCTATGTCTTTCTTAGAAAACGAAACACTTGCACTGAACCAGGAGAAACGGGTATGATCAAGTAATTACAACTTTCGTCCTGAATTTCCATTATTAGTTATCTGCTGATTAAATAAACCTATAAAAAAAGTGACAGAAAGTTTTTTTTGCCTTTCATCCTTCTGATCGAGTTACAACAGGCAAGGCTTAATAACTTCATTTCAGGTTACAGGCAAACCCGCTTGTATAGTTTGAAGCTAAAATTTCACTACTTGAAAAGAACTATGTATTCGTTATGAAGTGCATTATATTTCTACTATGCTTTACCTTAAGTCTCAGCTTCCTCAAAGCGGATGCTCAACATTTAAAAAGACGTCCATTCCTTGGAACCCAGTTGGCTCCTGTAAAAGATTCTCTCAGGAAAGCTCTTAACCTTGAAAATAACACCGGAATGGTAGTCGCTGAAGTGTATCCCGGTGGTACTGCTTTCGATTTAAATCTTCAAAAAGATGATATCATAACGGCTATAAATGGTGTACGGATTCAAACCATTCAAGATGTAATAACCACCATCGCTAAACAGGAGGTCGGGCAGTTGATCAGCGTTGAATATTTACGCTCAGGACAAAGCAGCGAAACAAAAGGAAAATTAAAACCTTCATCGTTAGAAAGCGACCCAAACACCGATGTGATATACGATGAAGTAAAAGTTACGTCTGGCTACGTTCGCTCCATAATTAAAAAACCCAAAGACAAAAACAAAGTACCTGCCGTGTTTTTTATTCAAGGTATTGGCTGTGGAAGCATTGACCAACTATCACGCTTTGATATGCAACGCCAGCTAATAGATGCTCTTGTTAAAAAAGGATATGCTGTGTTCCGCATGGAAAAACCAGGTGTTGGTGATAGTCATGGAACAAAGCAATGTACTGATATCGGGTACAACGAAGAAAAAGATGCCTTTCTCGCCGGTCTTAGATCTCTTAAGAAGTTCGACTTTATTGATAAAGACAACGTCTTTCTGTTCGGACATTCGCTTGGAGGAAATACGGCTCCACTGATTGCTTCAGAAGAAAAGGTAAAGGGGATTATCGCATACGGATCGGTAACTAAACCCTGGTTAGAATACCTGCTCGACGTTCACCGCGATCAGCGTCCTTTGTACGGTATAGATTACATGCAGGTAGATTATGAAATGAAGGAACTTATACCGTGGTTTTATGAATATTTAGTGCTTAAGAAGACGCCAGCTGAATTGGCGGCGGACAAGGATAATCCTATAAAAAAAAGGAGTCTTTTTGATGCAAATGGACGGTTTGCGGGTAGGCACTATACTTTTTTACAGGAATTACAGGAAGTTCCCACAGCCAAAGCATGGAAAGACGCAGCTGCATATTCTTTAGGCATTTATGGTGAGGCTGATGTACAGGCGCTTAATGCAGATGCCGCTAAAATGATGGCAGACATAGTAAACCGTTACCATCCCGGCAAAGGTGAATACCTCATCTTACCTGGTACAGACCACAGCTTCGCCGAAGTAGGATCAAAACAGGAGTATATTAAACTTCAGTCGAGTGGAAAGTACATGGAGAAAGCTAAAAATCTTTTTAGCAATAAGCTCGTCACCGCTATTGATCAATGGATGAAGGATAAATTCAATAAATCATAATGAGCTTTTCAACCATCTACCTTGCTATTACCATCATGCTATGTGGTCAAAGCAATTATGAAGGAAGACCTAACGAAGATGCGTATTTTCTTGAGCTGCTGCAAAGCTTCAAAACGGAGTGGAACGATTTGAGGGTGGTACGTCCATCAATGTTCTATATAGCCCGCATACAATCTATTCAAACAATTGAGGGTCTTAATAAGCAGGCAAGGGTGTTAGATAAGGCAGACAGCTTGTCAAAAACTGTATTGAAGGATAAATTATCAGAGAAGGCTTTGTTATCCTATCATCAATGGCAGTATGAGATAAAGCTTAACCGTGAAAGATTGTTCTTAGAAAGAAAAATCAAAGAATCAGGAGCGGACTTCGCCATAGGACAAAACCCGGCACAAAAAGAACTTAGAAAGCAATGGTATCTGTATTTGGTAAAGGAATACGCAGGTTGTGATGTATCTCTCGAGAAATTGAATGCCTTTGGACTATCAGAAATAAGAAAGGTGCAGGATGAAATTCGTAAACTACAGGAGCGGACAGGTTTTTCTGCAAATACAGATTCATTCTACAACTTTCTGCAACAAATGTCTTTTGTCTTGTCTGACGAAAAAGAAATTCAAAATCTATATCGCAAAAAATATGAGACAATTCTGAGTAAGCTTCCTGAGTTGTTTCAGGTTAATACAAACATCCCCCTAAATATCAAAAACTCACCAACAAACAATGCGGACACTCCGCCCGGGTATTATATAGCGGAAGAAAATACCTTCTATTATAATTTCTTCGACCAACAGCATAATAGCAGATCTATGGACTTTTTATTGCTTCACGAAGGAGTACCGGGACATCACTTACAATTTCAGTTAAACCAGTCAAGTAAGAGTGTTTTTAGTTTGAGTGATCTCTTTCTGTATCGTGCATATTCAGAAGGCTGGGCTGCATATTGTGAGGGACTGGGCCACCAATTGGGGCTCTACAACACAGAATGGGATTATATGGGAAAGCTGGAATGGGATATTGTAAGAGCTACCCGTATAGTCATGGACATAGGTCTTAACTTCAATGACTGGACAGACCAACAGGCATTAGACTTCTGGAGGCAAAATATCCAAGGCCAGGAAGCAATTGCCTTGCGTGAAATAAAAAGAATGCGATCCTCCCCGGCGCAGGTACATACTTATCTTGTTGGTGCTTACCTAATCAGGCAATTAATTGATCAGGAGAAAAAGAAAAAAGGAGATCAATTTAACCTGGGCACGTTTCATTCAAAGTTTTTGAAACAAGGTCCTTTGCCATTTAGCGTTTTGCTGGATTCTTGCAGCTTTTAACTAATAGAAAGTAAAATGTAAAACAAGCAGGTTTTATTAAAGATTGGTTGTTCTAGGGCAGATTCTAGTTCTGATCATTGATGAATGGTATAATTCATCCGAAAAATAAGTTGCTTATAAACCGAAAATGATCACATTAAATTTAAAAAATTATGAAAAAGATTTTTTCTTCACTCCTATCGGCGTTGCTTTGTTGTGTTGCAAGTCTATGCAGTGCTCAGGAATCCGTACATGTCGATAAGTCAAAAACAAGTTCTATACACCCGGGTTACTGGGGAGGGTTTGACATAAAAGAAGACATTAGATTAATGAATGAACTTAAAGCTGCTCTTGAAAAAGATGGCTTGACTGATACCCGGAAACGATACAAACTTGATATAAAAGATGGCGAATTTTATATAGATGGTAAAAAGCAGTCTAAAGAGGTAAGGGATAAATTCAAAAAGTATTTTAGGAATGATAATTACACTATAACCCATGACGGGGACAAGCCAACATCGAATCATAATGAAGTAAAGGATAGGACAAAAACAGGGTTGAAAGATCCGGGTACTAACATACCGGATTTTGATGGAATCAAATATATGAAAGAGCTTAAGCTAATGAATCAACTTATAAATGGACTTGAAAAAGATGGCTTGCTTGATAGCAAAAAACCATATTGGGTAAATATAAAAGAGGGTGAGCTATATATAAATGGTAAAAAACAGCCGAAAGAAGTTTCTGATAAGTTTAGACAATATTTTTTTCGGAGTGATAACTATGGCTTTCAAAAAAGTTAAGCGCAGTATCCTTTATGTCCATTTAGTGAATGCAGTGATATATGGTCCGATTCCAGTTCTGATCATTGATGAACGGTATAATTCATCCGAAAAATAAGTTTGTCCTGCTAGGTTCTCCTTTCATAGCTTTGTGCGTTGCAAGGGAACCTGGCATACCTACCATGCTGGTTTGAATTAGGATAGTTCTTCAAAATGAATGGGTACAAAACCTGTAGATATATTCTTCACATAAAACCTTGCACTGCTTTGCTCATAATCTTCCCAATGTGATGCAAGTTTCCATTTGCCTCGTACAGGATTCAGATGGATATAATTTAATTTCTGAATGAGAAATTGTCTATGATAAATTGGTTTTGCATCAAAGCTTTCTTCAAATACCTGGTGACGTTGTCCCTTCTGTAATTCTTTTTCGGAAAGCCCTTCTTGTAACTGCATTAAAATGCTGTTTGATTGTTTTTCTTTTAATCGTTTAATTATTTCATACGCAATAAATCTTTTGCCATTAGCCAGTATCTTACTAAGATCAAATTGTTCAGTAGGAAAGAATAGGATACAATGGACATGATTAGGCATGATGACGTAAGCAGTGGTTTTAATTGAATGATTTTCCTTTAATAATTTGAACCAGTTATATACCAGATCGTATCCATCTACCAGCTCAAATAGTGGTAACCAATGGCGGCAGGTAAATGTTATATAATATAAGGAAGCCTGGTTACTATGCCGGGTATGCGTGGACATATTCTAAAATAGGCAAATTGCTTCACAAGGCCGAATTGCAG
>DASVST010000347.1:0-5180 GCA_036387965.1 Segetibacter sp.
CTACAAGTGTTTCATTGTTTATTTTTGCCCGCTTTATTTTAGCGTTAGGAGAGGCGGGTAACTTTCCTGCCGCTATCAAGGCGACTGCAGAATATTTCCCAAAGAAAGACCGGGCACTTGCTACAAGTATTTTTAATGCAGGCGCAACCATTGGTGCATTGTTAGCGCCGGTCACCATACCGTTTATTGCAAGAGCCTATGGTTGGGAAATGGCGTTTATTATCATCGGAGCCTTCGGTTTTGTTTGGATGGGCTTTTGGGTATTTTATTATAAAAAACCTGAAGTACATCCCAGGGTGAATAAAGCTGAATTAGAATATATACAGCAGGATATTGTAATTCATGACCAGGTTTCAGAACCGGTTGTTGCTGCAAACGCTAAGGTCTCTTTTGCCCAATGTTTTAAATACAAGCAAACATGGGCTTTTGCTTTCGGAAAATTCATGACGGATGGAGTTTGGTGGTTCTTTCTATTTTGGACACCTGCATACTTAAAGGATATTTATAAGATGGATTCAACGCAAAGTGCATTGCCTCTTTTTATATTATACATGATAACGCTCTTGTCAATTATCGGTGGCTGGCTTCCTACTTTTTTTGTAGATAAAAAAGGAATGAATCCTTACGAAGGCAGAATGAAGGCTATGTTGATCTTTGCATTCTTCCCGCTGTTAGCGCTGTTAGCTCAACCTCTCGGGTATGCTACATACTGGGTTCCTGTCATCATCATTGGTATTGCTGGTGCCGCTCACCAGGCTTGGTCAGCTAACATCTTTTCTACTGTTGGAGATATGTTTCCGAAAAAAGCTATCGCAACGATTACCGGCATAGGAGGCATGGCCGGTGGTATTGGGTCATTTATTATTAACAAAAGTTCGGGAGTGTTATTTGATCATGCCCATAAAACTCAAATGACATTTATGGGATTTACCGGTAAAGAAGCAGGTTACTTTATCATCTTTTCTATTTGTGCCATTGCATATTTAATTGCGTGGTTCGTAATGAGATCGCTTGTGCCGAAGTATAAGGTGATCACTGATATGTAAACCAAGAATACTGCAACTAAACACAGATGTATAAAAGCTCTAACGAAACTTGGAGCTTTTGTTTCTTATACTCCTATTGACTGTGTAGACTGCTGGTGAAGTTTCCCAATCAGTTGAATTAACACTGCCGTTAAATTTTGGTTTTTGCAATAATATCATTCGGCAAGCGTCGAATTATTTTTTATTTTGCCGTCTAAATCCAATTAACATGAGAAATACTGTCAAATTAATGCTGCTAGTTTTTGCACTCTTTTGTTGCAATTATTCTTTTTCCCGACACTTAATTAGTCCAGCACCTCTTGCTGGAAAGCAATCTCCTGTTCAGCAAAAAACAGGCAAGGTGTATTTTATCCGCCATACTGGATTCGAAGGTTCAGCAGTTACTTTTAAAGCAGTTATAGATAAGGAGGTGGTGTGTAAGCTTAATAACAAGAAATACTCTGTTCATGATGTGACAACTGGAGAGCATTCGTTTTCTGTGCAATTTTCCGGTAAACAGGCAGAACCCGTGACTTTGAATATTGAAGAAGGAAAAACTTACTACTTATATATGATTATACAGCCGGGAGTAATGAAAACTCCCTTGTATTGCATAGAGATTACCGAGAACGCTGCAAAGAAATTTTTAGAAACTTGCGAGCAGGATACAAAGTGTGATTAACTTCTCTTCCTGAACGTGAAAAGCTATATGGTTAGAATAATAGTCCTTGTATTATTACTGGTGATCCAAGCATCATTTGCGAAAGCCCAGCTTCATCTTTCGCCCGTTAATACAGGTGATTGTGTTGCAGCTCGTATATCCGCAAAGCGAACCGTCTACGTGGATGATTATTTTAAAAAATATTGTGCTCAAAACAAGGATAAAGAGAAGGAAAGAAAATGTCTTGAAAATACAAGAAGTGAAACGGAATTTTCATTCTTCACAGACAGGTGCAGTGAAGGCGACTACTTCATCGGGATAAATGGTAACGAAGTTCAGCTAAAAAAAACGTCTAAAACTCAAGGGAGGCAACATCATTTTATGGGGTCTTATTCCGCCAATGGAATTCGTGTTGTCATCAATAATCCCCGGCTGGTAAAGAAAAAATATATGGCAGGTGAACAAAGAAACGAATCTAACGTTGAAGATGCTGAATATAAAGTGGATGTAACTGTTACAAAAGGAACGACTACAAAGACCTTTAAAGATGTGGTGTTATGGTATGGCATGTAAAGCAGCTAACCCTCTCCTGTAATTCAACCGGTAGTTAGCTTACAAACAGCTTCATATCTATCTAACAGCAAATAGCTACTGTAAGCATAAAAACAAAGCCCTGATTTCAGGGCTTTGTTTTTAGATACTAGTGACTAAATAATTTAGTGCTTACCAAAGTGGTACATCAATCCTAACTGGAAAAGCCTGTTCGACATTTTTCCGTTTGCGTTACGGGTAGCATCGTTACTTGTGCTTAATACATTTGAAAAGCCATGGTTATAACGCACGTGTGCCCCTATTCCAGCTTTGCTCATAAAGCCCATACCAACGTTCCACAAAAAATCAACTTTGTTTCTTGCGTCCTTTATGTCTGTAGTGCCAGTTGTACGATCTTGTTCTGCATTTAATAAAAATCCTAATTGCGGACCAGATTCTACAATAAATCCACCTGGTGTCATTATCTGAACTGCTGCTGGTGCAACATATAAATAATTAAGTTTTTCATCGTACTCACTTGTGGTACCTCCGGTTGCGGTCTGCTTAATCTCAGCCCCTTGCCTGCTGTACATTAACTGGGGCTTAAGCGAAAACATACCACCAATAGGAATATCTAAAAAAGCTGCAACGTGCATCCCGGTTTTGTAATCGGCATCCGGTGCAGTTCTCCCCGTTGGAAATTTCTCTCTGTCTACATTAAACCTTGCGAAGTTGGCGCCAACATCAAGACCAAAACTGGTCATCCTCGTGTGAGTAGTAGTTGTTCCGGTTGTTGTTCCCATCGTATGTTGACAATACGACACCAAGCTAATAAGGGTGGTTAATAGAAGTAAACTAATTTTTTTCATATGTTTAATTTTTTGTAAGTGTTTTATAACAAAACGCAGGCCATCGGTATTCTTCAAGAACTTACGTATAAAACAATATATTAATAGCTTGTTTTATGAGATCATCGATCTTTATTGGGGAAATAATTCTGTGGTTTTGCGGTACTGCACTTGTGTGTTGTGGCGAAATATTCCTAATTGGAACCAATGGTTACATTTTGCCGCCGTTGATATTTGGCGAATAGCTGAACATATTAGCGTTACCCTCAGTTGCAGGTGATAACACCCTGCAACGGTGGCAACATTCGCAATGTGTTCTACAAGAACACCTTCAAGAGCAGCAAAGCCGTTGTTGCGTCTCCTGACCAACAACTATAGCCCTGGTATGTCTTAGTTTTGTGATGCAGACTGCAATGGTGGTGCTGCAGTTATTGACGCAGAAGAATACCTTGATGCGAAGTTCTATAGAAAGGTGCTTACTCAGTTGCTTTAATAGTAACAGGCCACCGGGACTGCGGGAATGAAACTTGCATAATATATATCACATATCAAAAAAACCATAATGAAAACTGCATTTCTCATAATCGTATTTGTACTGGCAGGACTTTCTTCGAAGGCACAATCAGGTACCCACACCAACCTCGGAATCAAAGTAGGTCCGCAAGCTGCTAAACTTGGACAGCCGAAAATTAATTGGGATACGAGATACAGTTGGCATGCAGGCTTGGTTGCACACGTCCACATGTCGCGGCATTTTGCTATTCAACCGGAGTTATTATATTCTGCCCAGGGAGCAGAACACGTTGTAACCGGCTCAAACAGGCAAATCAATTTAGGTTATCTAAATCTCCCTGTTGCTTTTCAGTATATGACCGGCTCGGGTTTTCGTCTTCAGGCGGGTCCGCAATTAGGATTTCTCCTGGATGCAAAAAGGGAACTAAATGGTACGGAAAGTGATATTAAAAATTCTATCAAAAAAATGGACTTAGGTGCATTGGCAGGCTTTAGTTATGTGACGAAACTGGGACTCGGATTAGATGCACGGTACATCTATGGACTTGTTGATATTGCAAAAGAAGGTAACACTGCAGCTTTGGGATCAGATCTTCACAACATGGTTATCCAGGTAGGCTTGTTCTACCAGTTCAAGCATAAATAATCAAGCACTTTAAAGCTCTGCTTAGTCTCGAAATCTTAGTCGCGATCAGGTTTGGTTTGGGAATTCGGAGATGGTTACATCGTACTTTTCAAGAACAGGTGCTTTTCATTAGCCTCTTTCCCCATAAATTACGAAAGCTTTGTTGAGATCACTTGTGCCAATGTATAAGGTGTACGGATATGAAATACAACTTTGCAGCAAGCCGTTGTTGTGTCTCCTGACCAATAACTGTAGCGATGCCTTCACTCTGATTGCAATGCAACACGATGAAGCGGGGCTGCTACAATAACGTCAACAGTACTACACATCTGTGCTGTAGGTAAAGAACAACTGAAGCCCCAAAATACCTTTTAGCGAGCTGATGTAAAAAAGCGACAAAGGTTTATTTACTCATCACATCTTGCTTGACGAAATCAAACAGATTTATGTCCTTTGGGAAAAAAACTGACATGAGAAACATGGCTTTTATTACTATTGCATTATTTGGGATATTCTGCTCCTCTTTGGCAGCTGCTCAATCTTCATCTATACACATAGATGCTAAGGAGCAAAAAGAGGTTATAGACTCTGTAAGCAGGTTGCTTAACGACAATTATGTTTTTCCTGAAGTTGCCAAAAAGATGAGCGAGCTGATACAGGATAATCATAAAAAAGGATTGTATAACTCGGTAGTCGGTGTAGCAACATTTGCTGAGAAGTTAACAGAAGATCTGAGATCTGTAAGTAAGGATAAGCATTTGAGAGTGGGATTCAATCCGAACCTGGTAAAGCAGATGAGGGAAAGCGCTCAAAAGAGCAATCAGGGTCAATTATCACCTGCTGCTCTGGAAAACTATCGCATGGAGAACTTCGGTTTCAAAGAAGTAAAATTAATGGAAGGGAATGTAGGGTACCTTGATTTAAGAGGATTTGTGGATGCAAGGCTTGGATCTGAAACAGCTATAGCAGCTATGAAT
>DASVST010000348.1:0-2332 GCA_036387965.1 Segetibacter sp.
ATTGCTACAGCCGTTTTCACCTTCGAACAAAACACGTACTCCTTTTTGATTTGCAACATTTTCTCGTCCCGTATAATAACTGGTACAAATATTTGGATTAAGCATGGTAGCCGCAGGCGAGGCTGAAATAACTTCAACAAGTTTGTTTATAAACGAACCGGTAGACCCATCTTCAATTAAAAAAATCAATCCCGGGTTTGTACAAAACTGACCTGCTCCTAATGTGATCGAGGCCGCCAATTGGACTGCAAGTTTATCATCCTGCTGTAGCTTACCCGGTAATATTAGAACTGGATTAATACTGCTCATTTCGGCAAAAACAGGAATGGGTGAAGTACGTTTTGTTGTGGCAGCTTTAAAAATGGACATACCTGCAGAATAAGAACCGGTAAACCCTACTGCTTTAATGCCTTCATTTTCTACCAACTGCAAGCCTGTTACGGAACCTTCGCCAACAATATAGGAAAAGACTGCTGCTGGCATATTACATTTTCGTACAGCCTTTTCGATTGCTGAAGCTACTAATTCGTTAGTTCCCAAATGAGAGTTGTGGGCTTTTACCACTACCGGATTACCCGCGGCTAAAGCAGAAGCGGTATCGCCACCTGCAGTAGAAAATGCAAAAGGAAAATTACTTGCTCCAAATACTGCTACAGGACCAATTGGTACCAGCATTTTACGCAAGTCAGCTCTTGGCAAAGGCTTTCGTTCAGGTAAAGCAGTATCAATTACCGCCTCTAACCACGATCCTTCCCTAAGCAGTTCAGCAAACAATTTCAATTGCCCGGTAGTCCTACCTCTTTCTCCAATAAGTCTTGCTTCAGGCAAACCTGTTTCCAGCATTGCGCGTTGAATAAGTTTATCACCCAGCGCCATTATTTCTCCGGCAATGGTTTCTAAAAGCACTGCTTTTTCTTCGGCAGACTTTGTTTTATATATTGAGAAAGCTGCCAGTGCAGCTTCGACTGTAGCATTTATTTCTTCCTCAGTCGCAACTGTAAATTCTCCTGGCAGGTCTGTCATTTCTACCGGGCTAAAAGACTTTACAATTTTTTTGCCGATAGTACTCTCCTTCATATCCTGTAAATTATCGTCTTTCAACATCTTCTAATGCTTCTAATTTTAAGTAATCCGGAAGTGCTGGTCTTGCACTGATTGCCTTGTTTATGATCGCCAACACCCTTTCTTTTTCGGCTCCTTCAACCTGTAAACGTGGTGCTCGTACATACTCTGTGCTTAAACCCGTTTGTTTGGCTGCTAATTTAATATACTGAACCAGTTTAGGGTGAATGTCTAATTCAAGTACAGGCAGAAACCATCTGTATATCTTCAGAGCTTCGTTGTAGCGCCCCGCTTTCATTAAGCGATAAATAGCAACTGTTTCAGCAGGAAAGGCGTCAACCAATCCGCCTACCCAGCCATCCGCGCCTAAGGCAAGTTCTTCCAGAGCTAGTGTATCAACGCCGCAAAGAATTTTATACCTGTCACCAAATTTATTTTTCATCCTGGTAACATTTGAAACATCTCTCGTAGATTCCTTAACTGCTTGTATGGTTGGCACTTCAGTAAGTTGTTCGAACATATCAAGCGTAACCTCTATTTTATAATCGTAAGGATTATTATAGATCATAATAGGTAACAAGGTACTTGCAGAAATAGCTTTAAAGTATTCTATTGTTTCTCTTTCATCTGCTTTATATCTCATAGGTGGTAAAAGCATTAAGCCATCTGCACCATTAGCTTCAGCGTTTTGAGCAGCCCTTACTGCTTCTTTGGTTGACTGCTCAGCAATATTCATGATAACAGGAAGCTTTTGTCCTCCAACTTCTTTTGCATAAATTAGCAGATGCTTTTTTTCTTCGTTGGTTATTGTACTGGCTTCTCCTAAAGAACCACCCAGAACTACCCCGTCAATACCTGCTTCAATTTGAGTTATCAGATTTTTTTCAAAAATTTTGAAATCAATTGCATCATTGTTATCAAATGGAGTTAGCAATGCCGGATAAACTCCCTGCCAGTTTACTGTTATCATTTGCTGTAATTTTTTATTGAATACAAATCTACTTGTCTGTGTCTAAAATTATTAACGTGTAGTGCCCGCTTATTTACTTAGATTAACTGATTTCGCGCATTAGATAAAATTATAATAGTATTGCAACACTCTGTTGTATTAATAATTAACCAGCAATAACAGCAAATGCTTTCATTACCCAAAATTGCATTGATGTTTGTTAATCCACACTTTTACTACTTTACAGAAATTTCAACTTTATTATTGTAATCTTTAATAAATTCCCTTGGTGCTTTTCCTGTAATATTCTTGAATACGCGA
>DASVST010000349.1:0-1647 GCA_036387965.1 Segetibacter sp.
GGCTTTGTAAAAGATAAATCTTTCAATAATGTTATTGTTTTATGCGATTTTGGTTTAGAATTTGTCCTGCAGTCGTGAATCGCTAAATTTACACAAATTCAAATATCTATACCCCTGAAGAAATTCTTCAAAATAACGGCTCAGATTTTACTTACCCTCATCGCATTCGTGTTGCTGGTATGGCTTCTTATACAAACAGAAACTGTACAAAACTGGATCGTAAAAAAAGTTACGGTACGACTTTCGAAAGACCTTAATACTGAAGTAAAAATTAAACATGTAAGCTTTGAACTCTTTAACAGGATGAACCTTGAAGGAACGCTTGTTAAGGATAGAAATAAAGACACGTTGCTTTATGCCGAACAATTAAAGGTTCGACTTACCGATTGGTTTTTCCTGAAAGACGAAATCGTATTAAAATTTGTTGGTCTGGAAGATGCTCAAATTCATCTGACCAGGCAGGACTCTGTTTGGAACTATCAATTTTTAGTAGACTATTTTTCTGCACCTAAATCAACTACTAAAAAAAAGTCGAAGAGCAATTTAAAATTGAACTTACAAAAGGTTGACTTTAAAAATATTCGATTAGTTCAAAATGATTTGTGGGTTGGTAGAAGAATGGAGGTTAAGCTAACAAGCCTCCAACTCGATGCCGAAGATTTCGATATAAACGAAAACAGGATCCAGATAAGACAACTTGATCTTGATAACCCGTTTTTTGCGATCGATGACTTCCCTGGAGTTAAAGCGAAGAAGATAAAGTCCAAGATTCCCGTTCAGGATACCGGCTACTATTTCAATGATGCAAATCTCCATCTAACAGTAGGTAAAGTCAATATTAAGAATGGCACATTCAGCAATCAAAAATTTACTGAACGTGCGCCATATCCTCACTTTGATGGAATGCATTTGCGATTTAGTAAAATCAATGGTACCATAAACGACATCAGTTTTATAAAAGATACCATGAAAGCTAAAGTTGATCTTTCAGGTAAAGAGAGAAGCGGCTTTGAATTAAGAAAGCTCAAAACCGATTTCAAACTCACTCCACAAAAGATGGAGTTTGCTAATCTTGATCTGATTACTCCTGAAAGTCATCTGCAAAACTATTATGCAATGTCTTACGAGGATTTTAATACAGACTTCGGCGACTTCATTCATAAAGTATCAATGGATGTCAGGTTTGTAAATGCTGAAATAGATAGTGATGATCTTGCATACTTTGCACCAGCTGCAAAAACCTGGAAACGCCGTATTACGATTGCAGGTAAAGCAAAAGGAAAAGTAGATGCGTTTAATATTGAAGATCTTTTTGTAAGAGCCGGAAATACCACCATCAATGGAGACCTAAGCATGATTGGTTTGCCGGATATTAATGCGACACAAATCAAGTTTACTTCCGGAAGTCTAAGAACAACGTACAGCGATTTGACAACGTTTGTTCCTGCAATAAAAAAAGTAACAACACCGTCCATTGCAAGTCTTGGCAACATCCTTTTTAAAGGAAATTTTAATGGAACTACAACCAAGTTTGTAACAGCAGGAACTTTCAGTACGAACCTTGGTGGGTTTACTGCAAACATAGCAATGGCGCTTCCTTCAAAGGGACTTGCATCTTACAGTGGAAGAATAATAACGAAGCAATTC
>DASVST010000350.1:0-1578 GCA_036387965.1 Segetibacter sp.
AGTCGCATAATATAAAAGAAGGGCAACTACTGACATTTTTAAGTTCTTCTGAATTTTACAATTACAAAAACTCTCAAAAGGCAACACCAGAAAAGTGTATTACATGCGCTGATTTTTCTGTCTGCGGTGGTGGCATGAAACTACATAGATGGAAAGATGAAAATGGTTTCAACAATCACTCGGTGTATTGTCATGACCAGCTATACTTAATAAGAAATATGCGGCAATCAGTTGTCAGATATTATGAAGATGCAAGAGTTAAACTGTATTAATCTTTCGGCTCGTGAAGCTGAATTTATTCCTTTTTCACATTTAGTTTGTCCTTCTGTTCTTGAAAGAGGGATAGAAAAACAGCTTTATGAATGGTTTGAGCATACAAATGAATGGAGCTTAACCGAAGAGGACTTTTATACTCAGTATGAGTTTGTATTATCTGACCGTAACGTTCCCGACCATCTCCGATGTGTAATTGGCAGCCATACTATTGACACGATTCAAAATGCTTTAAAAAAAACCTTTACTGTAAAATCTCTTGAGACAGTTTCGATTGTCGCTCATAAGCTGGTTAAGGGACACAAAATAGGTGTTCATAACGATTACATTAATAGTGAAGAAACCCATCGGCTGGTAGTCCAAATAAATCCAAATTGGGATGACGCGAACGGTGGTTTCCTAATGCTCTTTCACTCGCCCCGAGCGGAAGACGTATCAAAAATTATTCGGCCAATTAATAATTCCGCCTTCGGTTTTGAGATTTCAGATAGGTCATATCATGCCGTGTCAACAGTACATAACTTCTCCAGATACAGTGTTGTTTACACCTTTAAAAAAAATTAAGAATGGAGTTAGCAACTCAAATTCGAAAATTTATAGAACGTCCCTATCCTTTATGGGAAACAACACTTACCAGTCAATTAGCACAACACAAATGGAAAGAATTCGAAAGGAAGGGATTTCAAAGTTTCAGTGATTATAGTACTGATCGTTTTTTGCTAGGTGATCTTGCTCCGGAAATCGGCAAAAAAAAGGAGATTGCTGATAGGCTATTGTATGTCGAAATGCCTTCCTTTCAATTGCAATCGTTTTATGATGAACATGGACTTGAGCTGCTAACAGAGAATGAAATAGAAGTAGACGCAGCACTTTTGAAATTAAACAAAGCATTTTCTGTACTTAGGAATATTGAGCCTGCTTATGATTGCATTTCTTTATTAGTTCGTTCAATTCACATATTGCGCCAGGCAGATGTAGAAATTGATTTAAGCTATAGTCATCCTAATATTCCCTTTTCAATATTTGTATCAGTTTGTGCCGATGATTCAACAATTTCAAATTTGCGGGTTGCAGAGTCTATTTTGCATGAAGCAATGCATTTAAAACTAACACTAATTGAGAATTTCATTCCTTTAGTACGATTAAACACAAACAGTACATTTTATTCGCCATGGCGAGATGAAGAAAGGCCAGTGAGGGGAGTGTTGCACGGGTTGTTTGTATTTACTGCAATTATAGAATTTTACAAGGAGCTTTGCGACTTACTACCAGAAGCAGAAAATTATATTTGTACAAGGATTAGTC
>DASVST010000351.1:0-2334 GCA_036387965.1 Segetibacter sp.
ATAAGTTGATACGCATTCTCAAGGGTCAAATCAGAGGGAAAAGCATTTTTTTCTTTCATCAGCTTGAAAGTTCCGTACAATGCTTCATAGTGATCAGCAAGAATGTTGTTATATCTGTGAATATTTACAAAAACTTTGACGAGATAGAAGGTGATAGACATAACAACTACCAATGCCAGAATCGATAGTATTAAATAATAGAGAAGCGTACCCTCTATTCGGGTAAAACCCGAGTTGCTACCATCAATATTTTTTATTGTGTTTTCGTAGGTATTCAATGATTTACGAAGCAAAGAATCCCTTTTAGTCAAATTAGCCAGGTTAGATTTCGCGGTATCCAACGAGTTGAGATTTTGAACGATAAGATTACTAACATTTACGGTTTCTGTTGTCAGCAATTCCACAACCCTGTTCTTTTTGTTTTCGGCTTCGAGGTAAGGCTTAATAAGTGCATTAATTGAACTGAATGAAACGTTTACAATAACAATCAGGACAGCAATCATCAAACCTATTATCAGAAATAAGTTAACCCAGCTTAACCTTCTTGTTTTCTTTTGGTCTCCATCAAATTCTTTAATTAGCCCGTTATATACTTCTGCATTATTGGCAGGATCGGTAGTGGTTTTGCCTTTCTCATGTAGCAACTCTACATGAGCAATAAGCGTGTTATAAATTTTGTCTTCGAGAGGTGCGATTTGGGGTATCAAAGATGGATTGTTTTCCTTCAGTGTTTTTGTTATCTCGAGCTGCTGTTTAATGTCCTCAAGATTGATGTGCAATGACGTCTCCATATAATACTTGTTGTATCATGAATATAAAGAGTATTGGATATAAAATAGTAGATATATTTAGACCAGTTTTCAGAAGATCCTTTTAATCAATTTGTTTGTGCTTCATTCTTCAACAAGGCGGTATCTGGCTAGGAAAAATGGAATTCTACTTTTTAAGTATTTAACATTATTTCTTTTGTCGACTGCTTTTATCGAGACCAGGCTTGCGCATTACTCTTTTGCTTTTTCTTTAGCTACCCTATTGATTTTAATTAATTCCTTTTTGATCATACTTATTTATGGAAAAGGGTTTGCTCACAGAATATTTGATATTATAGCCCTTCTATTTTTATCTACTGAACTAATAATCACTTTTTCTCACACAATTCTTTTTCTATCTATTTTACTGGGTACGTTAGTTTTCTGGTACCTGTTGACTGGGTACCTGCTAATATTCGTTTTGCCAGTTCCCGGTTCCGGAAAGGAAACACAAAAAACAACGGAAATATCACGAGGGTTTTTGAAAACTGATATTCCGAAGGAAATGCCTGTACGTAAGTGGAGCAAGGTCCAGGTTGCACTTGCCAAACAAAAAGAGTTATTAGAAAATATATCGTCAGAAGATGTTGATAACGTATCCGAGGTAGAAACATCAAAATTCATGCAGATGCAACTGCAGGGCAACGCCTTTGATGTGAAATGTATTGGTTCCGAGGAACAGGAAATGAGAGGGGAACAAGCTAATGTCTGGATGTGGGAAGTCAGACCAAAACGCCCGGGATCATTGGGATTAAACCTGGTCATTCTGATCAGGATGTACTATGGCGAAAGAAAGGAGGTGATACAAAGTATTATACCCTACAAAATAAAAGTTTCGAAAACAAAGTTTTATAATTTACAAGTTTTCTGGGTTAATCATTGGCAGTGGATTCTAAGTTTTTTGTTCGGCTCTGGCATTGTTATCAATTTAATCGACCATTTCATAAAAAAATAGTTGCCCCATACGCCTTATTGGATTTCCCCGTTAGATGGCGTTTTATAAACGTCTTGCCCTGAACCCGACAGCCAGATCAAAATAAGGCTTATGATAAATGTTACTCGAAGCATGAGGATCTTGTTTGTATTCTATTGATAAGCCTTTGGAAACTTTTTAGGCAGCACTCCAATAATCAGCGAGCAGTTCAGCCTGCGTTAATACTTTATTTACAGATGTTGTGTATTCTCCTGTTGCCGGGTCGTCCGGCGGATATTTATACTTGCGCAAAATGCGTTTAATCAGCGTCCGCATCTTGGCCTGTACACTTTCTTTCAGTTGCCAGTCAATGGATGTATTCCTTCGCACACTTTCCACCAGTTCATGGGCAATGGCCTTGAGTGTTGCATCACCTAAAATTGTTTCCGCTGTTGGGTTCTCCGCCAAAGCATCATAGAAAGCCAGTTCATCTTCCCGCAGATTCATCTTTTCGCCGCGGTCGGCGGCTTCCCGAATGTCCTGCGCCAGCCTAATCAATTCATCAATCACCTGTGCCGCTTCTATCAATCCGCTTTGGTAACGTTTGACAGC
>DASVST010000352.1:0-5703 GCA_036387965.1 Segetibacter sp.
AATCACTAAAATTTTTTCTTTAATCATATTGCAGTCGTTACTAAGTTGGCAAAAATAAGAAGGCTTAGTGGTTACATATAAATATTCTTTGTTTACCGGCAGAAGTTTTTCATGGCAACATCGTTGTGTCACTCACTTGTACTTATATATTTTCATGGCAACATAGGTATTCATTTTCAAATATTTCAAGTAATGCAATCTTGCTCCTTATTCGTAGAGTTCAATGAACTATTCTCATCTCAGAACGAAGACTTATTTTTGAACAATGGAATATGCATATTTAAAAGAACTCTTTAAAAATCAGTCTTACGACACAAACAACTTTTTCCTCATCTCAGGACCTTGTGTAGTTGAGAGCGAAGAGATCGTGATGGAAGTGGCAGACAAAGTATATTCAATTTGTAAGAATCTGGGTATTCCCTATGTGTTCAAAGCTTCATATCGTAAAGCAAACAGAACAAGTGCAAACTCCTTCACAGGTATTGGTGACGAAAACGCAATGAACCTGATTAAGAAAGTTGGTGAAACATATAAACTTCCCACAACATCCGATATTCATGCTCATGAAGAAGCAGCGCCTGCTGCAAAATACCTGGATATATTGCAGATACCTGCATTTCTTTGTCGCCAGACAGATCTGTTGGTTGCGGCAGCAGAAACAGGAAAAATTGTAAACGTGAAAAAGGGGCAGTTTATAAGTGGTGAGGCGATGAAATTTGCTGTTGATAAAATAAAAAAAGCAGGCAACGAACAAGTGATGTTGACAGAGCGTGGTAATACATTTGGCTACCAGGATTTAGTTGTTGATTATAGAAACATTCCGGTGATGAAAAGTCATAATGTTCCGGTAATTATGGATTGTACACACAGCCTTCAGCAACCAAATCAAAGTTCAGGTGTTACAGGTGGTAATCCTGACCTGATAGGAACAATTGCTAAAGCAGCAATTGCAACCGGTGCAAACGGATTATTTATTGAAACCCACCCAAATCCTTCAGTAGCAAAAAGTGATGGAGCAAATATGTTACACCTTAATAAGCTGGAGCAGTTATTAGGAGAGTTAGTTAAAATAAGGAAAGCAGTAAGTAATTAGTCGGGTGTTAATAGTCAAAAGTCGATAGTCTCGGTTCCTTACACCTTAGCCTTTTGCCTTGCTTAAGTGTTATAAACCAACATCCCATCTTTTGAAGTAAGCTCACTCGGTAATATTCCGAACTCTTTTTTAAATGTGTTTGCAAAGTGGCTCAGATTAGAGTAACCTACTAACATTCCAACTTCCTTAATAGAATATTGCCCTTCTAACAATAATGATTTTGCCTTTAGCATCCGGTTTTTTTGGTAATACTCATATATAGGAAGTCCGTAAGTAGATTTGAAGTCGTTTTTGAGTTTTGTAGGGCTCATTGCAGATATTCTTGACAATTCTTCAATGGTGGGTGGTGCCACAGAAAAATCTTTAACCAAAAGCCCTTCTATTTGCATTAACCTTGAAACCTCATCATCCTTATTACGTTTCCCCGTTCCTTCAGACCTTTTGCCGTAAAGTTTGAGAATAAATTTTTCCAATAATAATAAAACTCTGTTCTGAATAAAGTTTAGTCGTAAAGGATGATCGATCTTTTGCTGAAATAATTCATCAAGCATTACCCTGTAAGTTCTGTCAATAGGTTCAAGCGTATCATTCTTTATAATGGAGGGAAAGCAGTTACTAACAAGATCTTCAACAACTTCTTCAGGTACCAAACGCCTTAAGTGTTCAGCATTAAAAACAAATTCTACGGAACACATTTTTGTGCCTTCAGAAATAAAATGTTCGTACCGTTTAAATGAATCTTTAAGGCTAACCGAAGATTGCACTACAGCATTCGAAGGTAGTTTTCTTCGCCTGTTAAATTCATTTTTAGAAGGAGTGACTTCATTTAATTGAAGTATAAAATACTGTTCTTCAGCTTGAGTTCTGGAAATAACATAATCATCTTTCAATAAACCCTCATAAACCATTACAGAAATGCCACAAGGCAAGGTCTCTGCCCAGGTAAAACCTTCACCTAACGAATCTGGTATCATTAGTGAATTATCAATAACCTTTGTTTTGAAGGTACTGGCAAACGATTGCAGGTTTACAACACAATCAGGTTTTTCGAATTCGACTGTATTCAAGAATTGGGATTTAGAAACAGGGCAAAAGTTACGAAAAAGTTAAGTGAATCAGTATAAATCCACCTGTTTATTTATGAGATCACTCGGCAACTGATCGAAAGACTTTTTAAAAGCCTTTGCAAAATTAGAGAGGTTGCTAAACCCTACTTCCATTCCTACTTCTCTAACACTATATTTTTTAGATAGTAACATTGCCTTTGCCTTATTCATACGGTGCTTCTGGTAATACTGGTAAATAGGCATGCCATATATTTCTCTAAAGCTGGTTTTTAATTTAGACGGACTCATGGCCGCAAGTTTAGCAAGCTTTGCGATGCCGGGAGGTTCAATGGTAAAATCTTTTAATAGAAGCCCCTGAATTTCTTTTAACCTCGTTATATCGTCGTTACTTAGGTTAACATCGAAGTGCGTATCATTCATTTTTTTATGAATGCGTGCAAAGAACCTTTCGAGCAAAAGCATTATCCTGTTTTGGATAACCATATTTTCAAATGCAGGCTCAACATGTATACTTAAAATTTCAGCTAACAAACGTTTGTATTCCATGTCCATCGGCTCATAATTAAATGCACTCATTTTTAAATTGAGGTACTTTTTAATCATATCACCAACACTTTCAATTCCTACAAATTGCTCAAGCCACTGCTTGCTAAAAAAAATATTTACACCCTTCACTTTGGTATTTGCATTCGTCAGAAACAACCAATCAAATTTGGCGCTACCTAAAAAAACGGCAGTACGTATCGCATTAGCAGAAACTGTTGAAGGAAGATTGGTTTGTGAAGCGGCATCAGGTACGGTTACTTCATCAAACCGGAGCGTGAAATAGGACTCATTAATTTTTGTTCGCTGAAAAAGAATGTCCTGGTGAACTGTGTAATCTGAGATGATACATTGAAGTCCGTTAGGAAGATCAACCAACTTCATATAACCGGAGCCAAATTCGTCGGGAAACCTTAGAATATTATTGTCGGGTTTAGAATTGAAATTTTGAGCAAAGTGCTCAAGCATCTCTCTATAATTCGTATGATCATATTCAATTTTAAGCAAACTGCTATCCTTTAGAAAGTTGGATTATAAGTACCTGAGCGGGTTACGCTTTGCAGAGTAAATGTAGTTTTTTATATTAATCCAAAAAGCAAGAATCATATATATCAATACAGGAGAGCCAAGAGTAAGAAATGAGATATAGATAAACCACATTCTGATACGGCTTGTTGCAATACCCATTTTTTCTCCAATGGCTGTGCAAACACCAAAGGCATGCAGTTCAATTACGTGGCGTATTTTTTTCATGTTGAACCTTTAGTAGCATTTGCAATTTAAAGCAATTAAATTATAAATCAATGTAAAGTGTTTCATTTAAGGTTCTATTTTCCGTAAATTTGCACAACTTTTCTCACAGAAAAATCTACTTTACCTCATGGCTTTTGATATTGAAATGATTAAGAAAGTGTATGCCGGACTACCTGCAAAGGTGGAGGCAGCACGAAATACAGCAGGCAGACCTTTAACGTTATCAGAAAAAATATTGTTTTCTCATATTCATCCTGAAAAGGAGTTGATAAATTTTGAGCGTGGAAAACATTACGTAGACTTTCAACCGGATAGAGTAGCCATGCAAGACGCAACCGCCCAAATGGCTTTATTGCAATTTATGCAGGCTCAACGTCCGCAGGTAGCAGTACCAAGTACAGTGCATTGCGATCACTTAATTCAAGCAAAAACAGGAGCTCACGAGGATTTGGCAAATGCATTAAGCACAAACAGCGAAGTATTTGAATTTCTTGCTTCAGTATGTAATAAATATGGTTTAGGGTTTTGGAAACCGGGTGCAGGGATTATTCACCAGGTGGTTCTGGAAAATTATGCATTTCCTGGAGGGATGATGATTGGAACGGATAGTCATACACCGAATGCAGGGGGACTCGGAATGATAGCAATCGGCGTTGGTGGTGCAGATGCAAGTGATGTAATGGCAGGACTTGCCTGGGAGCTTAAGTGGCCTAAAGTAATCGGTGTAAAACTTACAGGTCAATTGAGTGGGTGGACTGCTCCTAAAGATGTTATCTTAAAAGTAGCCGGTTTGTTAACCGTAAAAGGTGGAACTGGCGCTATCATAGAATATTTTGGAGATGGTGCAGATTCGATTAGTGCTACAGGTAAAGCAACCATTTGTAACATGGGGGCTGAGGTAGGAGCTACATGTTCCATTTTTACCTATGATGAAAAGATGAGCAATTATCTTAGAGTTACAGGAAGAACCGATATAGCTGAACTTGCCAATGGTGTGAAGCAACACTTACGTCCTGATGATGAAGTTTATGCAAACCCTGAACAGTACTACGATCAGTTAGTTGAGATAAATTTAAGTGAATTAGAGCCGCATGTAAATGGCCCATACACACCAGATTTAGCATGGCCTATCAGCCGGTTTGCTGATGCAGTAAGAGTAAATAACTGGCCTGAAAAACTCGAAGTTGCCTTATTGGGCTCATGCACCAATTCTTCATACGAGGATATAAGCCGTTCAGCATCGATAGCACAACAGGCGGTAGATAAAAAATTAAGAACTAAATCAGAATTTACTATTTCTCCGGGAAGTGAGCTTGTTAGATATACGGTTGAAAAGGATGGACTCTTAGACACTTTTGATAGCATGGGCGGATTGGTTTTAGCAAATGCCTGTGGTCCTTGTATCGGTCAATGGGCTCGCCATATTGATGATCCGAATAGGAAAAATTCAATCATAACTTCTTTCAACAGAAACTTTGCAAAGCGTAACGATAGCTTTGCAGGCACACATGCATTTGTTGCTTCGCCTGAAATTGTTACTGCATTTGCTATAGCAGGCGATCTTACTTTCAATCCATTAACCGATAAGCTTATAAATGAAGATGGTGTTGAAGTGATGTTAGACGAACCTTCAGGTTCTGAGCTTCCACCTCATGGCTTCACTGTTGAAGATCCGGGATACCAGGAGCCATCTTTAAATCCTGAAAAGGTGAAAGTAAAAGTTGATCCTAATTCTCAACGTTTACAATTGTTAGCGCCGTTTCCGGAGTGGGAAGGAACTGATATTAAAGGTTTAAGATTATTAATTAAAGCAAGAGGAAAGTGTACAACTGATCATATTTCCATGGCTGGTCCATGGCTTAAATTCCGTGGTCATTTGGATAACATTTCTAATAACATGCTTATCGGAGCATTAAATTTCTTCAACGACAGTACCGACCAGGTAAAAAACCAACTTACTGGCGAATACGGTCCCGTACCTGCAACTGCAAGAGCTTATAAAGCCGCGGGTATAGGTAGTATAGTTGTGGGTGATGAAAACTATGGTGAAGGTTCTTCAAGAGAACATGCTGCCATGGAGCCAAGGCATTTAGGGGTAAGAGCTATACTTGTAAAGTCTTTTGCACGTATACATGAAACCAATTTGAAAAAGCAAGGAATGCTTGCGCTGGTATTTGCTGACAAGGCAGATTACGACAAGATTTTGGAAGATGATATTATTGATATTGAAGGCTTAACATCATTTGT
>DASVST010000353.1:0-5544 GCA_036387965.1 Segetibacter sp.
ATAACATCATCATGAAGCTTATACAGAGTGATGTTGAAGGGTCGCATGAAGTTCATCTGCATCGCTATATACAACTGAGGTTTTCTACCTATAACCTCTTCATTGTTCACTTATAATCTAAACAAAAGAACATGGCATCATTAAATCCTTACTTACACTTTAACGGCAATGCCGAAGAAGCGTTTGAGTTTTACAAATCAGTGTTTGGTACCGAGTACAAACGACCCTTGGTGCGGTACAAAGATGCCCCTTCAGAATTTCCATGGGATGAAAGCGAAAAAGAAAAATTAATGAATGTGTCGCTAAATATAGGTAGCGGAACAATTTTACTGGGCAGTGATGTACCTGCATCTATGGGCAAAGTAGCAGGAAACAACTTTTTTATTTATACCAATGCCGGCAGCAGGGAAGAAGCCGATAAGTTATTCAGTGGACTTTCAGCAGGAGGGCAGGTACTTCTACCCATTGCAGACACCTTTTGGGGCTCTTATTTTGGAATGCTAAGAGATAAGTTTGATATTGGATGGATGATTAGTTTTGAACACAGTCTGCAGCAATAAAGAAGACAAAACAGAAAGCCTCACAATGTGAGGTTTTCTGTTTTAAATATTGCCCAGGCATCTTAATTTGTTCTATTTACTTCGTCTGCTCCCGTGCCTCTTCTTTTTTGTTCTACCTTTTGACCTCTACTAAAGTTGTAACGAAGAGAAGCACCAATTACCCTGACTCTAAAGTATTGGTCAAACTCATTTACGTTACCGGCTATATCAGTAGTCCACAAATATTGGAAGGTTTTAAACAGATCAACAACGTTAACCGTAACATCCAATTTCTTCTTTAAAAAGCTCTTCTTAAATGCTAAATCAAAACGATGCATGGGTGCCATAATATACAGTCCATTTGCTGCTGGTCCTCTTAATAAGACATTCGCTTCCATACGAATATCTTTCGGTAACAATATTGTATGATTCGATTGCAGCATAGCAGACAACTGATCATTTACTACTTCTCCCAAATTTGTTTGCATTACGTTCTTTGTGTACGATAAGTTTATTGTGTTTTGCGAGTCCCATTTCTTCCTGATTTTAAGAGGAGCCACTGCGTTTAAACCCATACTCTTACCACTGCTTATATTCCCCGTTGTATAAACTGTAATTGCAGAGTCTACATTTAACATAGGAATTTCGTTCATAGCATCTTTGTGTTGCTGGTAGTTAAGAGTTACTACATAAAGTTTTTTAAAAATTTGAGTTAGACTAAACGAATTGGTGTATTGGGGGCGCAGGTACGGATTTCCTTCATACCACGTATAAGGATCGCGATAGGCTTTAAAGGAATTTAGAGACCCGTAGTTAGGACGTGTGAGCCTGCGGCTGTAGCTATAATTAATGCCATAGTTATCGCTTACTTTATGTTGTAAAAACAAACTCGGAAATAAGTTAGTGTAACTATTTGGAGTTATTTTTTTAAGAGTTATAGAATTTGCGATCGAAGCAGTATGTTCAAGCCTTAGACCTGCTTGTGCTGTAAGTTTTTTGCTTATTGGTCCGCTGCCATTCAGGTATCCTGCATAAATGCTTTCATTGTATTTAAAGTGGTTTGTGCGCTTTGGATCTAAAACTAATGATCCGTTATTCAAAAAAAACTGGAAATCATTTTCAGATATAACACGACTTGCTTTTGTGCCCATTTCTAATTTAAACACCTTTTTTACAGGAAGTGTAAAGTCAATTTTTGCAGAGTAAATATCAAAACCTGAAGGCGTATTAGTATATAAGAAGTCCTGAACTTTCTGCCCATTATTCATATTAGTAAAGTAGTTATACATATTGGTAAAACCGCGGTTTGTGATCTTTACGTAATCAAAATCCGAAGTCAACATTGTTCCTAATGTATCCAACTTACCTGTATAATGAAAGTTGATTGTACGATTCCGGTAAGTATTAGTGCTAATGTTATCTGCTTCAATTAACTGGGACGGTGTTTTTGGTGCAGTACCAATATACGTGTCAGTAAGAAAGTCTTGCTTGCCTGTATTTTTTGTATAAGCGAATATTACACCCACACTGTGGTTATTATTAAAACTATAATCTGTACCCATGCGAACAGATGGAGGTCCCTGGTTCAAGTAGCTTCCCACAGCGTTTTGATCAAAATAAGTCGTTTTATTTTGGGCATAAAATACTCTTGTAAATGTTGCATCCCTGCCACCAACACGTCGGGCAAGATCAACGTTCATAAATGAATTCCATTTGCCACTTTTATAATTAATGTTACCACCTGTTGAATAGCCATGCTGTTGTTTAAAGTTGTAGTTATAATTTGTATACACACTACCATTCATTCCCTGTTGTGTATTCTTTTTTAAGTTGATATTTAATATCCCTGAGTTTCCTTCTGCATCGTATTTAGCAGATGGATTGGTAATGACTTCGATGTTCTTTAAATTTTCTGCCGGCATCGCTTCAAGCATAGTCCGAAGATCTCTTGCTGACAGGTAAGTAAGTTTATTATCAATCATCACAGTTACGCCACTCTTTCCATTAAGTTGTATGTTACCCTCAGCATCAATAAACACCCCTGGTGCTCTTGATAAAACAGCATAGGCTGTATTGCCGGCAGCCATGGCAGTGCCTTCTACACTTACAACCATTCTATCTGCTAATTGTGTGATGGTGGGACGCAGTGCTGTTACTGATACATCTTGCAAAGTTTTTATATCCGCTTTCAATGTAAGGCTGCCGAAGTCTTTTGTAAAGTCAGCACGTGTTACTTCAAAGGCATCTGTTTTGAATTCTGCAAAACCGATAGAAGTAAAGCGAAGAAAATACTTACCAGGTTCGGGTGTCTTAATAGAAAATTTTCCTTCGGAAGTGGTAAGCGCACCGGCTACAAACTTGTTGTCAGCCGCCTTTAAAATAGACACGTTTGCTAAAGGCAATGGTGCTGATTTCTCGTCCTGAAGTGTTCCGGTTAATGAGCCGGTTTGAGCGCTGGAAGCGGCAGTAATAAATAAAAACATGCTGCTGAAGAGGATGTAATAAAAATTTTTCATGGTGTGTTAGGCTGAAGTTCTGGTTTGGTTTCAGTGATGTTTTTTATATTATGTCACAAGTCTTCATAAATAGGGCCGATGTTTACTATGCTCGTCTTCAGTACGTTAGAAGACTTACGAAATACGAAGATGTTCGTTTTCGTACACAAACTGTTCGTTTCTGATACACTATTTTTTATTCTGTTTTGATTTGTTGTTAATTACAAAATTCGCAGAGTACAATCGCTTATTGTTGTCAAATCCTATCATTCTCCTGGCTTAACAAACAGCTCATTTATCTTCTACTGCCACCGTTTATCAATCAGTACACTGTTTGTAAAATTCACCTCGTTATTTTTAAGTAGCTAATTATGATCTGCAATACACTTAATCCTTCCGGAGCTTTAGACACATGGGCGTGGAGTTGCTGCAACAGGATAACATTTTCTTCGTTGAGTAGTTACGATCTAAAGAATTACCAGGCACCTACCTACAGCATTAAATATGTACTTCAGGGTACGGAACATTATTTTTTTAATAATAGAAAATATCCGGTAGGTAAAGGATCCTTTCTGTTAGTTAATAAACAGCAACCAATCGATTTCTCAATTCATTCGGAGAAAAAAGTAGTTGGACTATGCATTCATTTGGATCCTGATTTTTTAAAGAATGTCTTTACATGTCTAACACAAAATGAAGGATGGTTACTTGATAATGAAAGACAGTTCATAGAATTTCCTGAGTTCGAAGAACTGTTGTATGGTGATAAAGAAAATAGCTTAGGCGGGTATCTTAATAGTATTGCGTCCGGTTTTGATTCGAAAACAGCATCAGTTTCGCTTGATGAAAATGAGTTGTATCACAATCTTGCATTTCACCTTTTTAAACTTCAAAATGCAATTCCTACACAGGGCGATCAGATAGCAGTTTTACGGAACAGTACCAGGAATGAGTTATTGCGCAGGGTAGCACTTGCTAAAGACATAATGGATGCATATGATAACGAAGTGTTAGACATCGAGACTATCGCAAGGCAGTCGATGCTATCCGGTTCGCACCTTTTCCGAACGTTTAAAAAAGTTTATGGCATATCGCCTTACCAGTATTATTTAAAACAAAGAATGAGACGTGCGGCAGATTTGCTTAGCTCAAAAAAAATGAAAGTTACAGAAGCAGCATTTGAGTTTGGATTCCCTGATCTGGCTTCTTTTAGTAAAGCTTTTAAAAAGGCTCACAGGCTGTCGCCAATTAAATATCTTAAGGCAGGATAATATTTGTTGGCTGATGCAGTATCTGTGGTTTTTCATTCATTGAACCTGTTCGCAGCCAGTTATTGCTGATAATGCTTTTACCCTCTTTTCTAACTTAATCTTTCTATTGCATCTCTTGCTTCTTTCAATTCTTTGTCCAGTCCCAATGCTCTTTGGTAGTTGATCAAAGCTTCGTCTTTATTCCCTAAGGCTTCATAGCATTTAGCCTGCCAATAATATGCATCAGCATACATGTTGTTTACAGTGATTGCTGTTTGAAAAACCTTTAATGCTTCGGTGTATTTTTTTGTATCGTAAAAAACAAAGCCTTTCTCCATATAAGCTTCCATCAATTGGTAGTTATTATTTATAGCCCGATCAAACAACATGATTGCCTGCTGATGGTTTCCTGTTCGTGAGTTGTAAACTCCCGCAATAAAATCACAGTTCGCATCCATCTCTCTTCCCAAACCCATGCGACTTACTGTCTGAACAATAAGCAGCGCTTTGGGTTCCATCGTTTCAGCATACAAATTAGCTAGGCTCAGTTGCGATTCTATTGAGGGATAAATTGCTATAGCTCTCCGGTAGCTTTGTATTGCTGCGGCAGTGTCTTTATTGCTTTCAAGCAGTTGAGCTTTCGCAAACCACAACCCGTTGTTTAAACTGTCACGCAAAATCATACTATCAGTCTGGGCAATAGCTTCTTTATACATTCCTAAACTATCCAATGCATTTATTAGTTGCATTCGCAAACTTGCACTGTCAGGGCTTTGCTTCACCCTATTTTGAAGATCCTCTACTATGGCTATTTTTTGCGGGTCTAATTCTTTTTTCTTCTGCCCACTTTCTTTACATGAAACAACTGCAAAGATTAGTAAGAAAGCTGCTGTTATCAATTTCATACAACAAAAATAACCAAAATGAATTAGGAGACTTGGTAGAGTATTAACACCACAATTGTAAAAAGCAACTTTAAAGAGTTTATTAACAGCAAACTGGAATTGCAGTGACCCCTTGGCATTATTCGTGATCAGTTTTTACAAAGATTAATTATGCAAAATGCAGTGTTTGCAATAAGACCTTACAGGTGGCAAAACATGTGGGTATTTGATGATGAAAGAGTGGGCTTAGTAAAAGAGCCATTTGTCATGGGCATTCCTGAAATAATCAATAAAGCGGTGGCGCATCTTCCAAATCCCGAAGCAGGTTTTACTGTTTTGTTTAATAATACGGGACTTCCTTCGGCTGACGTTGTTC
>DASVST010000354.1:0-5997 GCA_036387965.1 Segetibacter sp.
AAAGAGGTGATGAGATGAGTAAGCGCCGAGGACCCGAGCAAGTAAAAAGACAAGGTATGATCGGTGGTGTCGGAAGTATTAACCTGACTGATGCACAGAAGCAACAAATGAAGCAGGTAAATGAATCTTTCAGGCAGCAAATGCAGGAATTAAATAAGAATGAAAATATTACTGTAAAAGAACAAAAAGATAGACGTGCTGCTTTAACACAGCAACATAAAACAAATGTTCAAAATATTCTTACAGCTGAGCAAAGAAGTGAATTAGAGGCAAAGAAAAAAGATTACCAATCGAAAGCTAAAGATCATAAGAAAGGTAAAGGCGATGAAATGGGCAGAAGCGGAAGAAATGAAGGCAGAGGTGATAACCTTAGACAACTGAATTTAACTGATGCCCAGGGTGTACGTATTAAAGCAGTTAATGAAGAGTTTAGAACAAAAGTTCAGGCTATTCAAAAAAATGCTTCTTTAAGTAACGACCAAAAGAAGACTCAGAGGGATGCTGCACAACAACAACACACCGCAGCAATAAAAGCTATCCTTACCCAGGAGCAAACAGCAAAACTTGAAGAATTAAAAAGAACAAGACCTGATCGCAGAAGCAAGAAGTAATTATATATAACTCGTTTATAACAGGGCAGTCCGTAAAGGTCTGCCCTTTTTATTTTACTTTTGGAGTCAACAATATTTACTGTTGTAAAACAGCAAGCTAAAAAGATCTACATGGCCCGTACAGATAACTTCCAGAAGTTCGTTAAGCAACCTAAGGCAGGAGCGATAAAAGAAAAAATTCGCCAGGAAAAGAAAAAAGAAAAGAAAGAAAGAGCAGAAGCTATTGAAAAGCATTTTGCTAAGAAGCGTGAAGAACGGATGGCTCAGAGAGGAACTCCACCCGCTGCAAAAGCTGCAACCTCACAGGGTGCTGCACCACGTAATAACAAAGCACCTAAATCTCCGGCTCAACCACAAGTTAAAGAAGCACCTTTAACCGAAAGCATGCCTTTGAACAAGTATATTGCCCATAGCGGTATTTGTTCAAGACGTGATGCAATCACTTTGATAAAGGATGAAAAAGTAACAATCAATGACGCATTGATCACTGATCCCGGAACCAAAGTTGCACCGACCGATATCGTAAAAGTATCAGGGAAAAAGATAACGCCAAGTCGTAATAACGTTTATATACTTCTAAATAAGCCTAAAGACATTATCACGACTTCAGAAGATCCACAAGGTAGAAGAACGGTACTTGATCTAATAAAGCACGCCACAACTGAAAGAGTATACCCTATTGGTCGTCTTGACAGGAACACTTCCGGTGTTCTGCTACTTACCAATGATGGCGATCTTGCTCAAAAACTATCACATCCAAAGCATGAAGTAAAGAAAGTCTATGAAGTAAGGCTTGACAGGAATCTTTCAAAAGGAGATTTTGATAAACTTGCGGAAGGCATTACTCTCGAAGATGGTTTTGTTGCACCCGATGCGATTGCTTATGCTGATTCAAAAGACAAAAGTATTATAGGTATTGAAATTCATAGTGGACGTAACCGGATCGTTCGACGCATGTTTGAACATTTAAAGTACGATGTAAAAGGACTAGATCGTGTGATGTATGCAGGTCTTACCAAGAAGAATGTTCAGCGTGGCAAGTGGAGATTTTTAAACGAAAAAGAATTGCGTCTGCTTAAATTTATGAATCAGTCATTTGTAAAGGCAAAAGAGTAAAAGATTATGTACTTAGCTTAAGTACTACTATAAGGCATCCGTTGTGTCGCACTCTTCAACGGCAACAATTCTACTCAACTTTCCTCATTTAGTTTCTTCTCATGAAGTTTGATACCATTTTTGAAAACGAACAATTTATTGCAATAAACAAACCTTCGGGGCTCCTGTCAATACCTGATCGTATGGGCCAGGATGTTTCTGTAAAGAGCATTCTACAGGAAAGGTTTGGTAAAATATTTACTGTTCATCGCCTGGACAAAGAAACAAGTGGCATAATCGTTTTTGCAAAAGATGAAGAGACGCACAAGTATTTATCACAAAAGTTTGAAGGCAGAGATGTAGAAAAATATTATGTCGGGTTAGTGAATGGATTATTGATGAGCAAAGAGGGAACGATAGATGCACCAATAATGGAACATCCCGGCAAGGTTTATAAAATGATGGCGCACAAGAAAGGAAAACCTTCCCTCACCGATTACAAAGTACTTGATGAGTTTGGAATGTATTCATGGTTGCAGTTTCAAATACATACAGGTAGAACACACCAGATACGAGTACACATGCAGTACATGGGAAATCCTATTGTTTGTGATAGCCTTTATGGCGATCCAAAACCGATCTTGCTATCTTCTTTAAAAAGAAAATTTAAACTTAGCAAAGATGTATTGGAAGAACGACCTATCTTAAGCAGGCTTGCACTTCACTCAACACGGCTAAAGTTTACTGATAAAAAAGGAGAACAATTTGATCTTGAAGCGCCTTTGCAAAAAGATCTGAGAGCTTTACTTCAGCAATTCAACAAGTTGAAATAAGCTGTTATAAACTTACTTGTTGTTCTTGTAAACAACTCCATCTTTCATAACAAACATCACCCTCTCCATCGATGTTATATCTTTTAAAGGATCACCATTAACGGCAATAATATCTGCAAGCTTCCCCTTCTCTATAGAGCCTAAAATATCAGATATTCTTAGAAGATCAGCACCAGCTAAAGTAGCAGACCTAATAGCTTCCATTGCAGGCATTCCTCCTTCTACCATGTACCCAAACTCTTTTCCATTTTTACCATGAGCATACACTCCGGCATCGGTTCCGAAAGCAATCTTTACTCCTGCTTTATATGCTTTAGTAAATGTTGCCTGTATTTTCGGTCCAACGGATAAAGCTTTAGGAGTTACAATTTCAGAATAGTAGCCGGGAATTTTTGCAGAATCACCCGTAGCCTTACCGGCTGTAATAGTAGGAACATAATAGGTTCCGTGCTTCTTAAATAAATCTATTGCTTCATCATCCATAAAAGTTCCATGTTCAATAGATGTTATACCTGCACGAATAGCTCTTTTCATTCCTTCTGCGCCATGGGCGTGAGCCGCAACAGTAAAGCCGTAATCTTTAGCAGTTTCTATAATCGCCTTTAATTCCTCATCGGTAAATTGTGCGCCTGAAGCATCTTTTGCCTGGCTTAGTACACCTGCGGTTGCTGTTATTTTAATCAGGTCTGATCCATCTTTATATCGCTGGCGTACTGCTTTCCTTGCTTCGTCAGGTCCGTTGATCACTCCTTCAGCAGGACCCGGATCACCCATTAAATTTTTGCGATAACCATTTGTTGGATCAGCATGCCCACCAGTTGTTGCAATTGATTTTCCTGATGTATATATTCTTGGACCAACAACTAATCTTTTATTAACAGCGTTGCGTAACGAAACATTTACGCCACTTCCACCAAGATCACGAACAGTAGTAAAACCGGCCATCAAAGTACTGTATGCATATCCTATTGATTCAAATGCAACGTCAGGAGGATTTTTGGTGAATGCGTCTGCTGTAGCGCCTCTTTTAGTTTCTGATTCCATGTGAACATGCATATCCATTAAACCGGGCATTACTGTCAAGGCTTTTAAATCGATGGTTTTATCACCAGTTTGTGCGTTAATGTATCCCTGTGTAACATCAACAATTTTATTATTATCAACAACCACTGATACAGCCTCTAAAATCTTTTTATTTTTTACGTCTACCAGTTTTCCGCAGTAAAGAATTGTGCGCTGCGCGGATGTATATACAAATGAAAGGCAGCAAATAAAAATTACGAGGGAAAGCTTTTTCATATGGATGATATTTAAGTCAAGGTAATGTATTGACTCAATATTTATCTTGCATTGAAATAAAAAAAGGAAGATGGCCGGTGATGTAGAAGGCTATATTGTTCGTGCTTTTTTTAAAGCTGCTTTACCAAATTTGTTTTTTACATCATCAATAGCTTTATATAATTCGTTCTTTTTTGTTGCATCATCAAACAAACTGGCTTGTACAGCATGATTGGTTAAATCACTTAAGCGAACTCCAAGCAAGCGAATAGGCTCACCCTCTTTGTGCAGTTTATTAAACAGGTCTTTTGCTATCAGTATCAATTCATCGTCTCGTAAAGTATAATCAATTGTTGCTTGTTTAGAGAAAGTTGAGAAGTCGCCATACCTGATTTTTACTGCTATGCAACCTGCTAATTTTTCATCTTGCCTTAGTTCAAAAGCTACTTTCTCGATCATCCTTACTAACTCAGACATTAAAAATTTCATATCAACAGAATTTTCTTCGAAAGTGTTTTCTGTTGATATGGATTTGGCTTCGTGAAACTGAACTACTTCTGAGTAATGTTCTCCCTGCGATTTATGCCAAAGTTCAATACCAGATTTGCCAAGCTGCTTTTCAAGTTCCTTCTTATCATACCTACTAATGTCGTCGATAGTTTTTATTCCTAAGGCTAACAAAGATTGATACATATGCTCACCAACACCCGGTATTTTATTTACGTTTAGCGGAGCCAGGAAAGCTTTCTCAAAACCCGGTAACACCTGCATAAATCCATTTGGCTTTGCCTCGTTTGTAGCAATTTTCGCAACCATTTTATTACTCGCTAATGCAAAGGAGATGGGCAAACCTGTCTTATCTATTATCTCCTGTCGCAAATCTATTGTCCACTTGTATGGCTCAAAGTACTTATCCATGCCGGTTAGATCAAGATAAAATTCATCAATGGAAGCCTTCTCGAATAGCGGGGCTTTTGCTGCAATGATTTCTGTTACCCATCTGGAATACCTGCTATAATCGCTGCGGCTTGCATTAGTGATAATTGCATGAGGGCAAAGCTGCATTGCCTTCTTCATCGGCATAGCACTATGTATTCCAAATTTTCTCGCTTCATAGCTGCAAGCGGCAACAACTCCCCGGTCACTGTGGCCGCCAACCAACACCGGCTTTCCTTTTAAAGAAGGATTATTAAGCACCTCAACAGAAACAAAAAAGCTGTCGAGATCGAAGTGGGCAATATAGCGTTGAGGCTTACTCATCTTCATATAAAAATAATAATAGAATATGGGAAGTGGTGTTAAAGGTTTTATCTATTTTAGTCGTATTCTCAACAAGAGAGAAAAAGAATTATGGAAGATATTATTATAAGAACGGCTGTAAAAGAAGATTGTCATAAGTTGCTTGAGCTGATCCACGAACTCGCAGTATATGAAAAAGCACCTGATGAAGTAACCGTTACTTTAGATCATTTTGTGGAAAGTGGCTTTGGTACAAACCCGGTTTGGAAAGCTTTTGTTGTTGAAGTAAAGGGGGAAGTACAAGGCTTCGCTTTGTATTACATAAGGTACAGCACATGGAAAGGACAACGAATGTACCTGGAAGATTTACTTGTAACAGAAAGCATGCGTTGTAAAGGCTTAGGGAAAATGCTTTTTGACAAGCTAATAGAAGAAGCGAAAGAGAAAGGATTTAATGGAATAGTATGGCAGGTGCTTGAGTGGAATGAGCCTGCTATAAACTTTTATAAAAAGTACAATGCTTCTTTTGATGGCGAGTGGATTAATTGCAGCATTCCAGTTAGCTGATTGTTAAGGGGACTTATTTCGTATCTGCTGAAATCTCCTTTAGAGCCCGTATTAAGCACGCCAAGAGATCCTGAAACAAGTTCAGGATGACGTAGATTAATTCACACCACTTACCTCTGCTTCTTTAAAGATTTTTTGCACCAGCCCCTGTAATACTTTGCCCGGCCCAACCTCAGTAAATTTTGTTGCGCCGTCTGCCACCATTGCCTGTATGGTTTGTGTCCAGCGCACTGCTCCGGTTAACTGTTCAACAAGATTATTTTTGATACCAGTTACGTCGGAAACAGCTGTTGCAACTACATTCTGATAAACTGGACAGGAAGGAGTATTAAAGTTTGTTTGATTGATTGCAGCTGCTAATTCTTCTTTTGCAG
>DASVST010000355.1:0-9423 GCA_036387965.1 Segetibacter sp.
AAACCAAAAAAGTTAGGATTGGATATTTATACGGGCTTCGGGATAAGGTATAAGCATTTTAAAGACAATATTGGCTCAGATTTTAATTCCCCTACAGATTACGGTTTTAATAGCAACAAAAATGGCTTTTATCCCACACTAACTTTTGGTTTAAGAGTGCGTCTAAAGATGAACTGATGCATTTCAACATAACTGTTCGCAATTCAAAATATTTGCAGAAATCCTACAACTTACTTGAATCTTCTATAAATTTTGCAAGACCAATATCTGTTAGCGGATGCTTTAATAATCCTAAAATACTTTCGAGGGGAGAAGTGCAAACATGAGCACCTAACTCTGCAGCTCTTACAATATGTAAAGCTGTTCGGATAGATGCAGCCAAAATTTGAGTTTCAAAACCATGTATTTCGTAAATGGTCGCAATTTGCCTTATCAGCTCCATTCCATCCCAGCCACTATCATCAATTCTTCCGATGAATGGAGATACATATGTAGCCCCGGCTTTTGCTGCTAATATTGCCTGTCCTGCAGAAAACACCAATGTACAATTTGTTCGTATTCCGTTTTGTGTAAACCATTTTAATGCCTTAACACCATCTTTAACCATAGGCACTTTAACTACGATATTCGGATGTATTGCTGCAAGCTTTTTTCCTTCAACGATTATCGAATCGAAATCAATAGATAAAACTTCAGCGCTTACATCTCCATCAACCACATCACAGATATCAGCATAATGTTTCATAATAGCATCTTCGCCCTTTATACCTTCCTTTAGCATAAGTGATGGATTGGTTGTTACACCATCCAATACACCAAGATCATGTGCTTCCTTAATCTGGTTGAGGTTTGCTGTATCGATGAAAAATTTCATAAATGTTCTTTAGAAGTTATAATGTGCGCAAAGATAAAAGAAAAGGCTGCGAAGAATGCTAAATATAATTGCACGAAAGTTTGGTGCAAAAAAAATGGCAAGTTACTTATATCGCACCGCTACAACCATCTACCCTTGCTGCATTCCTGCCCTGGGGGAGTTCAATAGGAGCTGGTCGTATAAGACTTGCCGGTGCGAAAATAGCGTAATCGAACTTAACAGCAAAAGGAAAAATGTTACAGGTTTTACAACTCTGGCACAATTAATGAATTGAACGAATGAAATGTAAATGATTATGAGAAAAATGCTTTCTGCTTTAATAGGCATTCTATTTATTTCGACTTTAATAACCAGCTGCGAAACACTACAAAATCTACCAACAAACACAACAGGCGGTGCTTTTTCATTAAATGGAACATGGAGATTAAACTCTTCTACTCAAAGCAATGCAATGGTTGGAAGTACCATACAAGTACTGCCGATAGCAGCGAATGCTTCACTAAAGACAATTCAAAACAACACATACTGTGTAAGAGAAAATGATGTGCTTTGGAGAAGTATAAAGAGTAATAACGCAGGCGGCTTCACACTTTCTACACTTGTTAATGCATGTAACGGCTCCACTGTTTACAATGATGCAGCAGTAACAGTAATTAATGCAGACCAGATAACAGTAACAACAAGAACGGCTGCCAATTCAGAATTAATACAGGATTGGAGACGTGTTGTAAAACAATAGTGATCTTTAATATTTATGAAAAACCTAAGGACGCCAGCCAAGAAATTGACTGGCTTCTTTATTATAACAAAATCAACATCTTTGTTAGAAGCAGTAAGTAAATAGAAAATATACTACAACAATTTCATAGCTTTTACTATAGTGAGTATGTTCGCCTTAGTCTATTTTTGATTTCATAAAATCAGGGTTCGGAATTAAGTTCGTTTTTAAAGTGCAGGTAACAAATTGTTATCTGCACTTTTTTTTGCCTGTTAGCGGCGATAAAACTTTTTAGCTCCCTCCTAATAGTAGGAGTCTATCATCACTACTTCATTTTTTTTAAAAGTTCGAAAAAGCTTAATCTTGTAGGACACATTTTGCAAATGCAGGAAGATTATCAATTGTTATTTGATTCTATCAAAGATTATGCAATCATTAAACTTGATCGATCTGGAAATATCGCAAGCTGGAATGCAGGTGCCGAAAGAATGAAAGGATATAGTGAAGATGAAATTATAGGAAAGCACTTTTCCATTTTATTTACTGAGCAGGACATTGAAAAAGAAAAGCCTGCAAAAGAACTGCATGCTGCACTTACTAAAGGCAGGTATGAAGAAGAAAGTTGGAGAATAAGAAAAGACGGTTCAAAGTTTTGGGCTAATATAATAATTACCCCCGTTTATTCTGATACGAAAGAGCATATTGGTTATGCTAAAATTTCACGTGACCTTACCGAGAAAATAAGAAGTGAAGAGTTATATCTTTTATTGGTGAACCAGGTAAAGGAGTATGCAATCTTTATGTTGGATACAACAGGTACTATTCTTACATGGAACGAGGGAGCTGAGCGAATTAAAGGTTATACAGCCCACGATATTATTGGAAAGCACTTTTCTATATTTTATTCCGCGGAAGAAAAACTTAAGCCGGACAAGGAACTTGCAATTGCTATAAGAACGGGTAAATATGAAGAAGAAGGATGGCGTATAAGAAAAGACGGAAGCCGCTTTTGGGCAAGTGTTGTAATTACACCTATTTATACAGACAGGCACATTGGGTTTGCTAAAGTAACAAGGGATCTTACAGAAAGAAAGGATATGGAAAAGATGACAAGAGCTAATGTTATTTTGGAAGGTACCAATAAAGAGCTTGAACGTTTTGCTTCTACAGCAAGTCACGATCTGAAGGAACCGCTTCGTAAGATGAATACATTTTCTGAAATGATTTTAAACGAAGCTAAAGATCAGCTTTCAGAAAAGCACCAGCGTTACCTGAGTAAGATCATTGCATCAGGTAAGCGCATGAATACAATGATTGATGACATTCTTGATCTTTCTGCGCTGTCTAAAAAAGAGCATTTTGAAAAGTGTGATCTGCAAAATATTGTTTCCGAAACTTTAGATACACTCGAACAGGCAATTGAAGATGCCAAAGCTATTGTCAATTACAAAGCCCTTCCTTCCGCTATCATTATTCCTTCGCAAATGCGACAGTTGTTTCAAAACCTTATCTCCAATTCAATAAAATTTTCGAAGAAAGAAGATCCGCCGGTTTTAAATATCACTCATGAGTATCTACCCGAAGTAAATACTGAGGAAAAACTTTGGCCTGCCGATCAGTATTTGCAGATTAAGGTTGCAGACAATGGGATTGGCTTTGAACAGGAACATGCTGAAAAAATATTTCATCTTTTTGACAGGCTCCATAGCAAGTCAGCCTATGAAGGAACGGGGCTTGGTCTTGCAATTTGCAAGAAAATAGCAGAGAATCATGGCGGTACAATTATAGCGCAATCTCAACCGGGAAAGGGATCAATCTTTACCCTAATAATTCCCGCTTAGTAAGTTGCATTATTGGCTCCGTTTATTTACAGCGACTTCATATCAATAACAAACCTGTAGCGAACATCACCCTTTAGCATGCGCTCATATGCGTCATTTATGTCTTTTATCGCAATTACTTCTACATCTGATACTATGTTATGTTCGGCACAGTAATCAAGCATTTCCTGTGTTTCGGGTAAGCCACCAATTAAAGAGCCACTTATGCTTCGCCTCTGCATAATCAAACTGAACGCAGCTACCTGTGCAGGCTCAGGTGGTGCGCCAACGCATATCATCACCCCGTCAGTATTCAGCATATTTAGGTACAAGCTGTAATCATGTGGAGCGGAAACGGTATCAATTATAAAATCAAAGTAGTTGCCAAGTGCTTTTAATGATGAAGGATCTTTAGTTAAAGCAAACTTGTGAGCACCCAATCTTTTTGCATCGGCTTCTTTACTTGCGGATGTGCTTAGCATAGTTACTTCGGCGCCAAAAGAAGCAGCGAACTTCACGGCCATATGTCCTAATCCACCAAGACCGAGTACTCCCACCTTATGTCCTTTACCAACCTTCCAGTGGCGTAAGGGAGAGTAAGTTGTTATGCCTGCACATAGCAACGGAGCAACACCTTCTATCGGTAGCTTTTCAGAAACATGCAGCACAAAGCTTTCGTCTGTTACAATTTGTTTTGAATAGCCACCATAGGTTATTGTTTTGCCATCTCTTTCGAGATTATTATAGGTACCTACAGATCCATTTTCGCAATATTGTTCTAATCCCTTTTTGCATTTATCACATGTACGGCAAGAGTCTACAAGGCAGCCAACACCTGCAAGATCACCTTCTTTAAACTTGGTGACGGCACTGCCTGTTTTTGTAACACGTCCTATAATTTCATGTCCCGGAACCATCGGGTAAATGGCGTTTTTCCATTCGTTGCGTACCTGGTGAATATCGGAGTGGCAAACGCCGCAATATAGTATCTCTATCTGCACATCGTGCTCACCTGGTTCTCTCCTATCTAAGTTGAAAGGACCTAATGGATCGCTAGCGTTATATGCGGCAAAAGCTTTAGTTGTTGTCATGTGTTATATTTTAATGTAGAACAGAAGAACATATTTATTGTTCACTGTTGTTAATCCTTATGGGACAGCCAAAATTTTATCAGCCGTAATGAATTATTCTGTTTTCCTTTTCATCTGTACATCAATAATTGCTATCCACATTAAGCACAAGAGGAGCGTAACTTTTTGTATCATGGGTAAAATAATCAGCCCCTCTCTTGTTTTATAAATAGCAAACGTTATAGCACCTAATACCAGGCAAAGTATGCCTAACCAAAACAGCTTGTACCATTTAGATTTATATAGACCAAAGAATGTCGCTATAAATGCTATACCTCCAAAAAACCCTGAATACGTAATGGCTTCACCATGATAGCTGGTAAAAATAAACATGCCAATGATCATTGAGGCGATACCTGAAATGCTGATAGTTGCTTTATATAAAGTACCTATATTAAAAGCTTTAGGCAAATAATACCAAAAGACCATAAGGCTTGTACAAAGAATAATCATTGCAGTAACAGCAAAAGGCCTTGAGGTATTTATTTCCCCGTTTTGAGCTTCACTGTTCAACAGATCGCACCAATAATTGTGGAGTATGCTAAAGCCTTCGCTATATTCATCCAGATGATTTCCACCAGGGTAAACAATTGCTGCAACAATGTATAGCAGTATGAATATGGTAATACCAGCAAAAGGAATGAGTTTAAAGTTGGAGTTTTGTTGTTTCAACTGTTTCAGGTTTATAATACTGCTCAGAAAATTTCAACAACTGTCAGAAACCTACAGCCATTTCTCATTTGCTCAAGTCATCCAATTTAACGGAATTGAAATTACAACAACCTTTATCTTCGCGGGTATGAAGAAATTGATCGCAAGCTTTTTTGTTTTCACAGTATTTTTCCTTTGCTCTTATATAACTAATGCGCAAGCACCTCCTGCACCAACCAGTGCAGAAATATATTCACAAATAAAGAAACTGAATGTTTTAGGAAGTGTATTATACATTGCTGCTCATCCTGATGATGAGAATAACAGCTTACTGCCATATCTCGCAAAAGAAAAATTATATAGAACAGCCTACTTGAGTATAACAAGAGGTGATGGCGGGCAAAACCTTATTGGTAGTGAACAAGGAGTAGAGCTTGGATTAATTCGTACGCAAGAATTGTTAGCAGCCAGAAGGATTGACGGTGCAGAACAATATTTTACAAGAGCTTACGAATTCGGCTATAGCAAAAGTGCCGAAGAATCATTAAGATTTTGGGATAAGGAAAAAATACTGGGTGATGTTGTTTGGGTGATAAGACAATACCAGCCTGATATAATTATCAAAAGATTTCCACCCGATGCAAGAGCAGGTCATGGTCACCATGCTGCCTCTTCAATCTTAGCTGATGAAGCATTTATTGCAGCAGCAGATCCGAAAAGATTTCCCGAGCAATTTAATTACGGAGTAAAGCCGTGGCAGGCTAAAAGGGTTTTATGGAATGGCTTCAACTTCGGAACTACAAATACTACAAGTCTTGATCAATTAAAGATCGATGTTGGAATTTATAATCCTTTGCTTGGTAAAAGTTATGGTGAAATAGGAGGAGAAGCACGAAGCATGCATAAGAGCCAGGGAGAAGGCAGACCAAGAAGAAGAGGTGAAATATTAGAGTATTTTACAACAACAGGAGGGGAGCCAGCTAAGAATGATTTGATGGAAGGTGTTGCTACTGACTGGAGTCGCATTGATGGAGGTGCAAATATTCAGTCGAGCATAAAGAATGTTATTACAACTTATAACTTTTCAAATCCTGAACTATCAGTTCCTGCATTGCTTAACATCTACCGGTCCGTTAAAGCATTACCCGAAAGCAATTGGAGAAACAAAAAGCTTGCAGAAATACAAAATATAATAGAAGCATGTTCAGGTTTATTTACCGAAGCTGTTACCGCACAAGAGTATGCTGTACAAGGTGATTCTTTAAAAGTTGCTTTCAATTTTAATAACAGGGGAAGTATAAGTGCGCAGGTAAAAAACGTAACGCTAACAACTTCAACGATGTTAATGCAACAGCAATTAGCAACTGTAAAAACAGATGCTAATACAAGAATAATTAATTCTACGGGTTCTAAAAGAATGCCGGTTTTAGACAGTACTACTCAGTTAAAACTTGATAAAAATAAAAATACCTCCATCAACTATAGTTTTAAGTTAGAAGATGCTGCTCCACGATCTGAACCTTACTGGCTGCAGTCGCCAATGAAGCAAGGCTATTTTGATGTGATGAACCAGTTTTTAATAGGGCAGGCAGAAACTAGGTCTTCTTATATCGCGAGGTTTCTTGTTGATATTGAAGGACAAGAGTTTTTAATTGAAAGAGATGTTCAGTTTAAAGTAACGGACCCTGTTAGGGGTGAAGTTTACCAGCCTCTTCTTATTCTTCCAAAAGTTACTCTTGCCGTATTACCTACACTTGTTTTACCTAATGTTAAACATGCATCATCAACGGGTAAGTCAACTGTTTACTCTCCCTCACTTACCGTTAATTACACAAGCAATATTGATGCATCTAAGGTTCCATTATCGCTAACCATGCAGAATGGATTTCGTACGGATGTGTTATCTGATGTTGTTGTTGATCTAAAAAAAGGGGCTACCTACTCCATCCCTGTTAAAGTAAAAGATGTTTATTACCAGGGTGCAAGAAAACATATCGATCCTGTTCTGGCTCTAAAGCTAAACGGGAAGGAAGTGAACTTTACTCAGAATTTTAAAACAATCAGGTACGATCATATTTCAACATTACACTACTTCTACAACGATAATTTAAAGGTGGTTGATGAGGAAATAAAAACCGCAGGTAAAAACGTTGGCTATATAGTTGGTGCTGGTGACAAAGTACCTGATGCATTAGCTGCATTGGGTTATAATGTTACTTTCATTACTGAAGAAGATCTGGCTCAGTCAACTCTCCAAAAGTTTGATGCAATCGTGGTTGGTATAAGAGCACATAATATTTATGAATACCTGACTACTAAAAACGATATATTAAACCAGTATGTTCAGAACGGCGGAAACCTTATTGTGCAATATATCAAAAGCAATACTGTCGGGGCTAAGAGGGTGAAGATCGGACCATATCCTTTCACCATTAGCACAGGCTCAAGAGTTACTGAAGAAGATGCAAAGGTTAACTTCTTACTTCCCAATCACGCAGCTTTAAATTTTCCTAACAAGATCACGTCTAAAGATTTTGAAGGTTGGGTGCAGGAGAGGAGCACATACCAGGTTGATCAGGCAGGACCTGAATTTGAAAGACTGATTGCTATGAACGACACGGGTGAAAAAGAAAGTAACGGAAGTCTTGCGATTGCAAAATACGGTAAGGGGAATTTCGCGTATGTAAGTTTGGTGCTGTTCAGGCAATTGCCTGCAGGTGTTGCAGGTGCTTATAAGTTAATGGCAAACTTAATAGCATTGCCTAAAAATAAATAATATGGCAAGTCAATACGAGCAACGTAGAAAGATAAGTTTCGCAGTTTTGATCATAATCGGATTAGCAATTGGATTTGCGATTAAAAGAGTTGGAATAGGTTTGCTCTTGGGGGTAGTATTAGGCTTATTAGCAAGCGGCATGCTCGGTGGAAGTAAGGAAGAGAAATGATTATACCAGCTTTAGTATTCCATAACTTCATCGTGAAGTTTATCGTGAGCAGAGTCGAAGGGTCGCAATCACTTTATCTGTAGATCTCGTGGGAGCTTTGGAGTGTAATTGAGTCTACCAGATATTCCGCGGACACCAATCTCCATAGCGATTGTTTAATAAGAAGCCTAGTAAAATTTCATGTGTTCCGCGACTCACGGTATTAATCCGTGTAGTAGTTATATCGTATGAGTATCCAACATTAAATGTGTTGCTAACGTTTAAACCAAGCATCGCAGCAAAGCCATCTTTATGTCTATAGCTTCCACCTAACCACATCAAGTCACGATACTGTACCTTAACATTGAAGTCTACACTCGTTGGTGCGGGATGAATATATTTCACCAAAACACTTGGTAGAATTGTTACATCATCATGCAAAAACATTTTATAACCTGCAGTAAAAAACATGTGAGGTAGTAGTTTGCCACCTACAAGTTTTACAGTGTCTTCTGTCCACCTTAATTTAGAAGGCACCAGTTGCTGTGCACTGATCCCTGCAAAATAATTTGCTGAATACACATATATACCAGCATTAATATCCGGACTTACCCTGTTTAAATAACCATTTCCTGCTATCGCAGGATCTATTGTTTCATCAAATATAAGTTTGTTGGTATTAAGGGTCATATTTTGAAACCCACCTGAAATACCTGCGCTGATACTTGTTTGTGCGGTAAGTCCAAGATGGTATGCATAAGTTCCGTATGCTGCAAACCTGTTAAGAGGGCCTGTGCGGTCGTTTATTATAGTAAAGCCAAGACCGCCGTGGGGCTCTGCTTTTGTATACTCCTGCCAGTAAGCTTTACCCCTGGGATTTTCACCATTTGCTTCATAGCCCGTAACACTTGTTCTTCCGTATGCTGCTTTTTTTGAGGGACCATGTATAGTAATATATGTGGTTACCGGTGCACCTTCAAGTCCTAACCATTGGTTGCGGTGGCTGATTTTTACATCAGTATAATTCTCTATTCCTGCTACTGCAGGATTTATTATATAGCTGTTTGACACGTACTGCGTGTAGTGCGGTCGTTGTTGTGCAATACAGCTAGTTGCAATGAAATATAAAACAGCAAGAAGGGTAAATTTCATTTTCATCTTTATAGTTACGTACAAAGACGCTTTTTTATTGTGTGTTAAATGAATGTTTATACGATTCAATTCTTTGCGTTATTGCCTTTATATATAATAACCATAGTAATGATATATTAATCGAAGCTTGTATGAGTTGTAAAAGGTTTTTACA
>DASVST010000356.1:0-8783 GCA_036387965.1 Segetibacter sp.
TGAAAGCTACGTGAAAGAAGGCGTTGAAGATTTCACAAAACGAATTTCAAAATACTACCCGGTTGAGTGGAAGATTCTTCCACCTGCGAAGCAGGTAATAAATACAACTGAAAGTGATATTAAAAAACAGGAAGCCCAAACACTTCTAAATAGTTTAGCTAAAGAAGATTTTTTAGTATTGCTCGATGAAAAAGGAAAGCAGCTTACTTCGCCTCAACTTGCTTCATTTTTAGAACAACGTGCAAATGAAAGTACAAGGCAGTTAATTTTTTTGATTGGTGGTGCTTTTGGCGTTGATGAACAAATACGGAAAAGAGCCAACTATACATGGGCATTATCTCAGCTGGTTTTCCCCCACCAGTTAGTTCGTTTAATTCTGGCTGAACAGGTATACAGGTCGTGTTCAATAATACGTAACGAAAAATACCATCATAGCTAAAATATGTATCTTTCGCCCTTATGATAAGCACAACTCTGATAATAATAATCCTTACTGCAATAATATCCTTCACTGCTTTTTCAAACCAGAAAACCATCAATGATCTTATCTTCTATCCGCCTGCTGTTTCTCAACAAAACCAATGGTACAGGTTTTGGTCGTGCGCACTTATTCATGCGGATATAGCACACCTTGCCTTCAACATGTTTTCGTTGTATATGTTTGGTGAAATGGTGGAGAAGGCTTTCGAGCAGATCTTTCCGGGAACAGGTAAAATATTATACGTAGCACTTTACCTCGTGTCGCAGTTTATATGTCTGGTTCCTACTTACATGAAACATAAGGATGATTATAGCTACAGAAGCCTTGGGGCATCCGGTGCTGTATCGGCAGTTGTTTTTGCCGGGATCTTTTTATATCCAACTGCTAAGATTGGCTTGTTTATTATTCCACCCATTATTCCCGGATTTATTTTTGGCCCGTTGTACCTTGTTGTATCTGCGATGATGGCGAAAAAAGGTGGAGATAACATCAATCACTCAGCACATATTTGGGGAGCAATTGCAGGAATCGTTTTCCTTATTATCGCGTCTTATTCGATGAGCACTTTCGATCCAATAAAATATTTTATAAGCCAGGTTACAGGTTTCTTCAGCTAATAGTAGTTGTAATCTTTAAGACATTTTTAGTTGAGGGAAGTATCTTAAACCGGTCATCAATGCGATAATTAATAACCCATACAATTCGTTTGTCACTTTCTAGAACCCATACTTTTTCCTTATCGGTTAATGAAAGCTTTTGATCAATAAAGAATTTGCTAAGTTTTTTCTTTTTCTTCATTCCTAATGGATAAAAGTAATCACCTTGTTTCCATTTGCGCAGCAACAACGGGAAGGTGATTTTATCCGCATCTAAGTATGCGATTGAGTTTGAAGTTTGCGGTTTGTAGTTTGAAGTTTTCTCTATTTCAAGAACACCATTAGCGAAGTTTAGCTTTTTCTCATCTTGTTCTATAATGATATGCTGTGCCTGTGTGTTTTGTTTTTGTGCAATTATAAACCAGTTTCTATTCCTTATAATTCTGTGTGTATTTGACTGAATATAACTTCCATTGCTTGCATCCATTAATTTGATCACTTCATCGATCTGTCCGGCTGTGAAGTCTTTATCTTTTATGATCTCCCACAGGATTGTTCTAACAGGATGACTCTTTTTTAGCTTAAGGATAGGAATGTGTTCTTCTAACCCTTTTTGCTCAATAAGATTTTCTTTGTGCCTGCTTATTGATTGTTCGTATACCTGCTCTACTTCTTTTAGCCGCTCAATGTTTTCTAATATGTTTTCTTCAACAGCAGGAAATACTTTTTTAATAGCTGGTATCAATTCATTCCTGAAATAGTTGCGGGTATAATTACTTGTGGCATTTGATGAGTCTTCAACATACTCAAGATTATTTTCTTTCGCATATTGCAGAATGTCTTGCTTTCTAAATGGCAGTAGTGGCCTGAAAATTCCTTTAAAAACAACATCCATTCCTATCAATCCTCTCAACCCAGTTCCCCTGAAAAAGTTCATTACTACTGTTTCAATATTATCATCAGCATGATGAGCAGTGACTAAATATTTAAATCCTTTTTCTTCAAGTAAAGATCGGAACCAATCATACCTAAGATCTCTTGCTGCAACTTGAGTAGACAGCTTCTCTTCTTGAGCGTATTGTTCAGTTTCAAACTTCTTTACAAAGATTTCTGTATCATATTTTTCAGCAAGATTTCTCACAAATAATTCATCTCTTTTACTCTCCTCTCCGCGTAGTTGAAAGTTGCAATGGGCTATGGCAAAATTTATGTGTGATTTATGTAACAGCTCGCACAACACAACACTATCAACTCCACCACTGGTGGCGGCCAATACTTTTATTTGAGGATTAAGCAACCCATTAGTGATGTTGTGACGTTTAAACTCCTGAAGCAGGTTCATAGTATTTAAAGCTATATAAAAAGCCGGCATATCACCGGCTATAAAATTATACTCGTTGAGTTGTGATGTTCCTTATCCCTTTTTCACTTCCTTAGCCCAGGTATCTTTTAAAGTAACGGTTCTGTTGAAAACAATTCTTCCACCCCAGCTATCTTCATCAAGGCAAAAATAACCTTTACGTAAAAACTGGTAACGCTCATCAAACTTTGCTTCTCTTAAAGCTGGTTCTATATAAGCTGATGGAAGAACTTTTAAACTTTCGGGATTTATATAGTCTTTAAAATCTCCTTCTTCGTTATTCGGATTCTCCACTTTGAACAACCTGTCGTATAAACGGACTTCAGCGCTTAAGGCGTGTAAAACACTTACCCAATGAATTGTTCCTTTAGCTGCAATGCCACTGGTATCGCTGCCACTTTTACTTTCAGGATAATACTCTGCGTAAATTTCTACTACGTTCCCGTTTTCATCCTTCTTAAAATCTGTACACCTTACGATGTATGCATGTTTTAAACGCACCACTAATCCGGGTCCAAGCCTGAAGAATTTTTTTGAAGGTTGTTCCATAAAATCTTCTCTTTCTATCCAAACTTCTTTAGCAAATGGAAGTATTCTTGTACCGCCGCCATTTTCTGCTTCAGGATTATTTTCACACTCAAGTTCTTCAACCTGCCCTTCTGGATAATTTGTAATCACAAGTTTAACAGGATCTAAAACCGCCATTCTCCTCAATGCAGTTTTATTGAGGTCTTCTCTAATGCAAAACTCAAGCAAGCTAACGTCAATTACATTCTCTCTTTTTGCAACACCAACTTTATCACAAAAAACTCTCAGGCTTTCAGGCGTATAACCGCGGCGGCGAAAACCTGCAATTGTAGGCATTCTTGGATCGTTCCAACCTTCCACATGTTTCTCATTTACAAGTTGAAGCAGCTTACGCTTACTCATCACCGTGTAGTTAATGTTCAACCTTGCAAACTCGTATTGGTGGCTATGAAAAATTTCCAGTTGCTCAATAAACCAGTTGTATAGATCGCGGTGAGGAATAAATTCCAATGTGCAAAGTGAGTGGGTGATATTCTCTATACTATCACTCTGCCCATGAGCGAAATCGTACATCGGGTAGATGCACCACTCATTACCTGTTCGGTGATGATGTGCATGCTTGATGCGATACATTAGCGGGTCACGTAAATGCATGTTTGGGCTCGCCAGATCAATTTTTGCACGTAGTACTTTTTCTCCATCTTTAAACTCCCCTTTTCTCATTCTCTCAAAAAGATCCAGGTTTTCTTCTACGCTCCTGTTCCGGTACTCATTTCCTTTTCCTGGTTCTGTCGGTGTGCCTTTTTGTGCGGCAATTTGTTCTGCTGTGCTATCATCAACGTAAGCAAGTCCTTTCTTTATTAGCTTAACAGCAAATTCGAAAAGCTTTTCAAAATAATCTGATGCATATAGTTCATCAGCCCATTCAAAACCGAGCCATTTAATATCAGCTTTTATTCCGTCAACGTACTCGGTTTCTTCCGTTGTGGGGTTGGTATCGTCGAAACGTAGGTTTGTTTTGCCTCCGTATTTTTTTGCTAGCCCAAAGTTTAAACAAATGCTTTTTGCATGACCTATGTGCAAGTAGCCATTCGGCTCTGGTGGAAAACGTGTAACAATACTTTTATACCTGCCATTTTCAAGATCATTCTCTATAATCTCTTCAACAAAATTCAGGCTCTTCTCTTCAGTCATAATTTAAAGGTTGACTGCAAAAATAAGCAGATACATCTTGAGCTGAAATATTAATATGATGCATAATGGTACGTTAACTTCTTTTTAGAAATAGTTTGACCAATCTGTTTAATAACTAAATCTTTTTCCTTTCTTGCGTCCAATCTGATATTCATCAACCTAATCCAATCATTAATGAAAAACTTCATCATCCCCTTTATTGCTGTTTTCTTTTTTTCGTGCAAAACCTTACAAGTCTCAGAAAGTAAAACTTCAAAAAACCTTACAAGCCTTGGCATTGAATGGGATTATTCAGAAAAAGTAAATGAGCAATACAAACCATTGGTAGATGCTGCAATAGCATCTGTAATCAGCGACTTTAATGCTGAAAAACATGTTTTTACAGTACACAAAAAAGCACCTCGTGATAAAGATTACATAACTATTGATTTTGGTAAAGGCAAAATTGTAAGTAAGGGTGAGCAAATAGCAGGCTATGCGGTATCCACTATCGGATTAATTGCTGTGCCGGCAGCACTTATAGCGTCAGAAAGTCCGATACTTTTAGCCTTTTATTATTTACCTCAAAATAAATTAGAGAGCAGAATTTCTTTATCCCCGGTACTTACAGCTGAAAAATACAGAGACAAAAAGTTACTAATGCAAAAGGGAACACTGTTTTCTAACCGGAAAAAACAAGCAGAAAAGCTGGTGACTAAATTTTCAGCACAATTAAAAAAAGTGTTGGTAAACATTGAAAACCAGGTAAAGGCACGATAAGAAGCCCCGGCCATAAAGGGAGATGTTGGAGAAGAATTGGTAATGAATGATTTAAAATGCAGTTGTTTTTCCCTTTAGGGCGAGGGGCTTAGTAGATTAAATCTTCATGTGCCATTTGCAACTCATTGTAAGAATGGTTGTCCCCTGCCTGCTTTGCAGCCGCCATTCCTTTTTCGTACCAGGTGATGGCTAATTCCACTTCGCCTATTCGTTCGAGCAATTTTGCGAGGTGATAATAGGAACCTACGTATTGCGAATCCCGGGTCAATATATCCTCGAATAAGGTTCGTGCTTCTGCGTCGTTACCTTCTTTAATGTATTCCAATGCCAATGCATGTTGCAAAAAACTATCTGCAGGTGAGCTTTGCAGGTATTCTTTCAGCTTTGTTATTCTATCCATAATGATTACTACATTTGCCACTCGAAAAATCAGTGTAAATGAAAATACTTGTTTGTCTTACAAAAACACCTGATACAACAGCAAAAATAGCTTTTAAAAATGGTACCCAATTTGAAGAAGCCGGGGTGCAATGGATCATAAATCCGTACGATGAGTGGTATGCACTTGTTCGCGCTATTGAGCTGAAAGAGAAAGATCCTTCTACTGTTATACATCTAGTAACAGTCGGTGGTGCCGACGCCGACCCGATAATACGTAAAGCTTTGGCTTTGGGTGGCGATGAAGCCATAAGAATTAATACTGAACCTAAAGAAAGTTACCAGGTGGCTGCGCAGCTTGCAGAAGTCGCAAGGCAAGGTGGTTACGACCTTATTTTTACAGGCAAAGAAACAATCGATTACAACGGATCATCTGTTGGTGCAATGCTTTCGGAGATGCTTGACCTGCCATTTGTTTCTTCAGCAGTCAAATTCGAATTGAACGGAACAACAGCAACAATTCAGCGTGAGATCGAAGGTGGAGAAGAAGTAAACGAGGTTAGTTTACCGGTTGTTGTTGCCTGTCAAAAAGGTATGGCTGAAGCACGTATCCCAAACATGAGGGGAATTATGGCTGCACGAACCAAACCTTTAAAAGTTGTTGAGCCTACTGCTGTTGAACCATTGACAAGCATTGCAAGTTTCGAACTTCCACCACCTAAAGCAGGAGTAAAATTAGTTAGTGCTGATAATGTTGAAGAGTTAGTTAGACTATTACACGAAGAGGCAAGAGTGATTTAGGTGTGCGATGTCTGATGTAAAGATGTCTGATGTCGGAATGGAGATTTTGTTATTGTCATTTGATCTTTCCCCAACATCGTTGTGTCACTCACTTCAACAGTTTGTTCTTTATTCGGCTTTCATTTTCAAATTCACAAATTTTCAAATTTCTCTTATGTCCGTTTTAATATTTGCAGACCAGGCAGATGGTCAACTAAAAAAATCATCTTTTGAAGCTTTGACTTATGGTGCTGAAGTGGCAAGAATGCTTGGTACAGAAGCTGAAGCATTGGTGCTTGGCAAAGTAAATGATGACCTCGCTTCTTTAGGCAAGTACGGTGTTAAGAAAGTTCATCACGTAGAGAGTGACAGTTTAAACCAGGTTGATGCATCTGCTTATACAAAAGCAATTGCTGAGGCGGCAAATACTGTCGGTGCTAAAGTCATCATATTCTCACATAATATTACGGGGCGTACAATTGCACCACGACTTTCTGCACGATTGAAAGCTGGTGTTGTTGCTGGAGCGGTATCACTTCCTGATATTTCAAATGGTTTTACTGTAAGGAAAAATGTTTTCAGCGGAAAGGCTTTTGCTAATGTTACCATCAATACAGACATTAAGATTATCTCTATTAACCCCAACTCATATAAAACAGTAGCAGGCGATGGAACAGCAGAAGTAGCTACCTTAAATATTGCTGTTGATGCTCCAAAAGTAAAAGTAACAGCACACGATAAAGTGACTGGTGAAATTCCTTTGAGCGAAGCTACAGTTGTTGTAAGTGGCGGTCGTGGTTTAAAGGGTCCGGAAAACTGGGGCATACTTGAAGACCTTGCCAAAGCACTTGGTGCGGCAACAGCATGTAGCCGCCCGGTTGCAGATAGCGATTGGCGTCCGCACCACGAACATGTTGGACAAACCGGTGTTGCCATTTCTCCTAATTTATATATTGCTGTAGGTATTTCAGGCGCTATTCAACACTTAGCAGGTGTAAACCGTAGTAAAGTAATCGTTGTAATTAATAAAGATGCTGAAGCACCTTTCTTTAAAGCGGCTGATTATGGTATTGTTGGTGATGTTTTTGAAGTGCTTCCTAAGATGACTGAAGCGGTGAAGAAGATTAAGGGGCATTAATGTTTTGTTTGCGTGAGGGATAGTAGCGAAAAGCCCGTAGCGTTAGCGAGGACTTGCAGTGGATAGCCCGACCCGGAGGGGCACGCCCAAATCGAATTTTGGGTAATCAGCTGGTAGAGGAGCCAGATAATAAAGTGAACCTTAACGCTTCTTTGTGTGCTATTTGAGTTCAGCAATATTACATTTGTTTAATGAGGAGAAAATCTACACTACTATTTTCTTTACTGTTCATCTTTTTGGCTGCCGGCGCACAGAACATCACCGGCATTTGGAGAGGTTATTTTATTCAGAAAAGCTTCGGTATTTATGAAGACCGTTACAAGTTTGAAATCCAGATTGAACAGTCCCCTACTAACTCAATAAAAGGTGTAACGTACTCTTATAAAACAACTGTGTTTTATGGTAAAGCGACGCTGCAAGGTATCTATACTAAAAAGACTAAGAACGTTGTAATAAACGAACTTAAACTTGTTGAATTAAAAATTGGAGAGGACAGTCAACCTTGCCTGATGACCTGTTATCTTGATTACGATAAAATGGGCAGGCTCGAAACATTAAGCGGAACTTATACAAGCAGAAATGTAAAGGATAAAGGTGATTGCGGTAGTGGTAAAGTTTACCTTGAAAAAACAACTACTTCTGATTTTTATAAAGAAGATTTTTTAGTAAAGAAGGAAAATGAGCTTAAGAGAAAATCTCCCCCCATAGTAAAAAGAACTATACCGACTCCTCAACCAAATACTTTAAGAAAGCCTGCACCTTCTACAAATAAGCCTAAAGAACCTTTGGTAAAAACCTTACCGAAAGTTAAACCAGGTGCGGAAAGAAATATTATCACGAAAGTTGAAAAGCCTAAAGAAAAAACCACTGACGCTCCAATCGCTCAACAAAAGAAAGAAGATTTAACCAAGTCTGCTCCTGTAGAAAGAAAGCTTCCTCCTCCACCCGATGTTATTCGTAGAAGAAATAACGAACTGGTAAAAACATTTCAAACATCAGCAAAAGAAATAAAAATTGAGTTGTACGATAATGGTGAAATCGATGGAGATACTATAACGGTTTACCATAATAATCAATTGATTTTATGGAGAAAAAGACTTACTGATAAGCCCCTCACTTTTACAATAAAAGTAGATGAGAACGAGCCTCATCACGAGTTTGTTATGGTTGCCGAAAACTTGGGTACTATCCCTCCTAACACCGCACTAATGATCATTACTGCAGGCTCAAGACGTTATGAAACCCATGTTACGTCCACTGAAAAAAAGAATGCAATGGTGGTACTGGAGTATAAGCCAACGGGGGCTCCTTAAAACTTCACATTCCAGGTAACTGAAGGTAAAATAGGGAAAAGAGATACTTGCCTTGCTTCAACTTTTAAATCACCATTGATTGCACTTCCCTCCTGGTCGAAATAAATGAAATACGGATTTAGCCTGCTGTATACATTGTAAATACTGAATACCCAATGGTCGGTATGTTTTCTTTTCTTTTTATGATTTGGTGTAAGTGTTGCTGAGAAATCGAGTCGGTGGTAAGGCACCAGGCGATACGCATTTATATTACTGT
>DASVST010000357.1:0-2459 GCA_036387965.1 Segetibacter sp.
TGCAAGCCTATATTGTTTATTAATGTTAGGCAAAAGATTGGGAGCATCCTTTACTTCGTTAAACTCGTTAAGCGGTGTGATGTTATAATGCTTCAACTCAAACTTAAAATGATCTAACGGGTGGCCACTCATGAAGATGCCTGTTACATCTTTTTCATGATCAAGTAATTCCGTTAGCGTCCATTGCTCTACCTTGGGAAGTTGAGGTGTTGGTATATCTAACGAGATCATATCACCAAATAAACTATTGCTTTGATTTTGCGCCTGAGCCTGGTATTTGTTTCCAAAGTTTATTATGATGTCAAGTCCGCAAACATTTGTTTCTTTATTGATGAAATACTGTGCACGATGATATTCTTTAAAGCAGTCAAAAGCGCCACTATAAGCTAAACTTTCTAAAGACTTTTTACTGGCTGCACGAAGGTTAACCCGCTTGACTAAGTCGAAAATACTTTTGTATGGACCTTTCTTTTTCCGCTCTTCAAGAATACATTCGATAGCGTTTTCGCCTACACCTTTCAGTCCCATCATTCCAAATCTAATCTCACCTTTCATATTAACTGCAAACCCTTTTTGCGACTCATTAATATCAGGTCCCAGCACTTTCAAACCCATACGTTTACACTCTTCCATAAAGAAGGTGATCTTATCAATACTGCCTGCATGATTGAGAACTGCAGCCATGTATTCTGAAGGATAATGTGCTTTTAAATAAGCTGTTTGGTAAGCAACCAACGCATAACAAGTGGAGTGAGATTTATTAAAAGCATATTGTGCAAAGGATTCCCAATCAGTCCAAATTTTTTCTAAAGCCTCTATAGGATGACCTTTTTCGGAAGCACCTTTAATGAAAGTGTCTTTCATTTTATCCAGTGTTTTCCTGTCCTTTTTTCCCATTGCTTTTCGTAACACATCCGCATTACCTTTACTAAAGCCTGCAATCTTTTGCGACAGTAACATCACCTGCTCCTGGTATACCGTTATTCCATAAGTCTCTTCAAGATATTCTGTCATATCAGGCAAGTCGTAAACTATTTCTTCACGCCCATGTTTTCGCTCGATGTAGTTTGGAATATATTCCATCGGACCCGGACGATACAATGCATTCATCGCAATAAGATCAGAAAATTTATCGGGCTTTAAATCACGTAAGCTCTTTTGCATTCCATCACTTTCAAACTGGAAAGTACCATTGGTTTCACCCATCTGGTAGAGCTTAAAAGTTTTTTCATCATCGAGCGGCAATTCATCAATATCTATCTCAATTGCATGATTTTGTTTGATGAGCTCAAGAGCGGTTTTTAGGATCGATAAAGTTTTTAATCCAAGAAAGTCCATCTTAATTACACCTGCATCTTCAATAACATTTCCTGCAATTTGTGTTACAAGCATCTCGGAATCCTTTGCAGTGCAAACAGGGATAATATTCTTCAGATCATCCGGAGCAATAATAATTCCTGCAGCATGCAAGCCGGTGTTTCTTACAGATCCTTCTAATCTTTCAGCTTCTTTTAATACCTGTGCTTGTAGGGTATCGCTGTTATAAATTTCTCTGAGCTTTTTAATGTTCTCTATATCTTCCGGTCGAAAACCTTCTTTTTCTTCTAGAGATTTTTCACCTTCTTTTTTAGTGATAGGAGCAGTAAGTACTCTCTTTAAATTAGTGCCTGGCTTATCGGGAACTAACTTCGCCAGCATATTACTTTCTGCCAACGGCAAATCCAAAACACGGGCTACATCTTTAATACTCATTTTAGCAGCCATCGTACCAAATGTAACTATCTGTGCTACCTGGTTCTTACCATACTTCTGCACTACGTAATCAATAACTTTCTGCCTGCCGTCGTCATCAAAATCAGTGTCTATATCCGGTAAACTATTTCTATCAGGATTTAAAAATCTTTCGAAAAGCAGATTGTATTTGATAGGATCAATGTTTGTAATGCCCACACAATATGCAACCACAGAACCGGCAGCAGAGCCACGGCCCGGGCCTACAAATACACCAAGATTTCTACCTGCCTTTATAAAATCGGATACTATCAAAAAGTACCCGGCAAAACCCATTGTTTTAATAGTGAATAATTCGAAATCAAGTCGCTCTCTTATTTCTTCTGTTATTTCAGAATAGCGTGTTTTTGCCCCTTCGTAAGTGATGTAATGGAGATATTCCCACTGGTTTAATTTATTATCTGGATGCTTTTGAAATTCTGTAGGAATAGGAAAGTTTGGCAGAAGAATATCTTTCTTAAGATTTAATACTTCTACCTTTCCCACAAGTTCGTTTGTATTATCTATTGCTTCAGGGATGTCTTTAAACAACTCCTTCATTTCAGCAGTTCGCTTAAAGTAAAACTGATCATTAGGAAATTTGAAGCGCTTATCTTTTTTATGAACTTCATCATTCGTAAAATCATCAAACCCCGGTGTACTTTTCTTTTCACCTGTATTAATGCATA
>DASVST010000358.1:0-8606 GCA_036387965.1 Segetibacter sp.
ATCATGTCGGCAAAAAGAGATTTACTTGTACTGTCAAAAAATGTAACGGACGATCCAAGTCAACTGGAGCAGGAGTTACAGGTATTAGAATCTATTTTGTTTGAGGTAGAAACGCTTAAGCAACTTTGCCTCTGCTGCGAAGTCATAAACATCAACAACTACAAAATAATTCAGAAGCCATTTTTATTAGAGAAGATCATCAGGCAAAAAAAATTTAAGCCTTTTCAATTCCTATTTAATAAGAATTAGTTTTTTGTAACGAGCATCTGTTTTCCATAGCATCATCGTGTAGTTTATCCTGAGCGTGTCAATGATCGCACTCTTCAACTGTAGCTTAAAACTTAGCTTCTATTTTAAGTTCGATAGAGCATCTTTAAGTTTGCCGAGCATTTCATTTATTTCTTCTTTCTTACAAGTGCCAACACTTAATCTATACCATGCTGAAGTTCGCTCAGCACCAAAAGCATAAAAAGGAACAATAGCAAGTTTTGCTTCACTTAAAATATATGCACTTACATCTGCCTGGTTTTGTAGGGTGTTTCCATCAGGCAAAGTTTTACCAACCAAATCAATTTTAATAGCTAGATATATAGCTGCCTGTGGCGAAACAGCATCAACAGAAAACCCTGCTTCTTTTAGTGCAATAATACCCTCGTAAATTTTAGTAAGTCGCTCTTCTAACTCAGCTTTAAAATGCTTAAGGTATTTTTCAATATTTGATTTTTGAGTAAGAAATTTTGCTGTTGCTTTTTGCTCCGCCATTGGTGCCCACGCTCCAATATGGCTTAAGATAGACTTCATTTTTGCTATGATAGGTGCAGGTCCAAACGACCAGCCTACACGTACTCCGGTAGCAGCAAAAACCTTAGAAATTCCGTCAACAAAAATGGTATACTCCTTCATTTCAGGTCGTAGAGAAATAGGGTTAAAGTGCTCTGTCGAACCATAAGTTAAAGTCCAATACATCTGGTCGAACATTAAATATAGTTTCTTGCCTTCTCTTCGTTTATTTTCTTCTATTACTAAATCGCAAATTCTCTCGAGTTCTTCTTTCGATAAAGTTGTACCAGTGGGATTCTGTGGTGTACATAAACAAATTAACGATGCACCATCAATATGAGGTGCGATATCTTCTGCCGTAGGCATAAAGTTATTTTCGACTGTCCCTTGTATCATGCAGTGCTCACCATCATTCATGTGTACATAGTGATTGTTATTCCACGATGGAACAGCATATATAACTTTATCACCTTTATCAATAATGGTCTTAAATATTGTGTATATCAATGGTCTTCCGCCTGCTGCAATTAATATTTCGTTTGTAGCATAATTTAGCCCTTGCCATTCTTTGTAAAACTCTGATACCGCGGTTCTTAATTCAAGCACGCCATCTGCAGGAGGGTAGTTGGTGTAATGATGTTTATAAGCATCAATAATTTCCTCTTCAAGCTCCTTCGGTATCGGGAAAATAGAGGGATTGAAATCACCAACGGTAAAGTTATAAATCCTTTCGCCCTGCCGGATCCGCTCATTTATTTCATTGCCTAATTTTACTATTTCTGAGCCGACAAGTGTTTCGGCAAGGTGGCTAAGTTTCATGCCGCAAAAGTAAGATTAGAACTCCAAAATTGGGGAGCCATTTTTTTGTTTAGAAAGATCAGGTTGGGAAAACGTATACAACCATTAAAGGTCTTTTTAAAGGTTGTCATGAAAACTACAAACGAGTATAAACTCGTTGTACTGAGAATAGAAAACAATCTATAAAATAATTATTTTTATTGACAGATAAATTATTTTTTTCCCTCACAAAGTCCTTTATATTTAGAAAAATTATCACCCAAAGATTTTATTAATCTAAACAGTATGAAAATAAATTTATCCTCTAAAGATTACAGCAAATTGCCTTTTGAGAACCAAAAACACTTCATATCCGTTAGTGTTTTTCTTGTCTTCTTATTTTTTCAAATGAACGTTTTTGCTCAGCGACAAAATGAATTAAGAGGCAGAGTCGCAGGTATAGATAACATGCCATTGCAAGGCGTAAGTGTAACTGTTGTCGGAACAAGGGCAGGCACTTTAACCGATGCCAATGGAATGTACTCCTTAACACTACCGGCTAATGCCAGAACACTTGAGTTCTCCTTAGTTGGCTATAATAATATCACAACTCCAATCAATGGCAGAAGCGAGATCAATATAACACTTGAAGCAAATGCAAGGGCCTTGGAAAACGTTACTGTTACCGGTTATACAACTTACACAAGAAGTAAATCAGCAAGCGCTGTTTCAATCGTTACTGCCGAAAAAATTAACCAGGTACCAATGACCATTGACCAGGTATTACAAGGTCGTGTACCCGGTATGAGCGTTATATCCAGTTCAGGACAGCCGGGCCAAAGTGCAAGTGTGGTAATAAGAGGTATAGGAAGTATCAGTGGCTCCGCTACGCCTTTATATATAATGGATGGAATTCCTATTGAGTCCAGTTTCTTTCAAACCATTAATCCAAATGATATTGAATCTGCAGTAGTCTTAAAAGATGCGTCTGCAAAAGCATTGTATGGTTCCAGGGGTTCGAATGGTGTAATTGTAATTACCACCAAAAAGGGTAGAAGAGGCAAAGCTTCGGTGCAATATAATTCTCAATACGGATTCTCTAATCTCAGCAGGCCAAATTTCATTATGATGAATACTGAGGAGCGCCTAAGATTTGAGGAGGAAATTGGCGTTAGCTTTAACCGAAACCTAGGACCTGGATGGACCTATTCTCCTAAGAATCCCACGTATGCCTCCGGAACAGACGCTTTCCGCCAACGTGCTGATTTTATCCTGGACAGTTTACGTAAGGTAAATGTTGACTGGAGAGATATGTTTTTTCAACGAGGAACTTTTCAGGAGCAACAGGTCAGTATTAGCGGTGGAAATGAAGGCTTACAGTTTTATACCTCTTTAAATTATTATGATCAGGAGGGGGTTGCAAAACGGACCGGTCTTAAAAGATATGCCCTAAGAAGTAACCTCGATTTTAAAGCTGATAAACTTACGGGTGGTCTTAATCTATCCTTAGGATATTCTAACTCAAGCTTTACAGAAGGAGAAGGCGGTACCGGCGTTGGTACTTCCATGGCTAGTGTATATTATGCATTGCCTTACGAGTATCCTTATGCACCTGATGGAACATTAGTGCATCCCGGCAACAGGTCTTCGTACTTTATTTTAGATCAAAGGGAAGGTAGTCAGGCATTAGAGAGACTGTTGAATTCCTCGAGTAAGACTGACCAGGTTAAGTCTATTATTGCAGGTTCACTAGGTTACCAGATTTTACCTACAGTAAAAGTTTCAACAAGGGCGGGGATCGATTATAGAAACTCTACAGACCTTTCGTGGATAAATCCTGATTCGTATTACGGCTCAAGAAGTGTTTCAAATACATTAGGAGGTAGAGGGCGCTTTGAAGAAGGTACCCGGAGAAACTTCAATATCGTATCTACTACCGGCATTACATATGCTACTGTATTCAGCAGTTTGCATGATGTAGAGGTATCGGGTTTTTACGAATACAACTATAATAATTTCAACAGCTTTGGCTTTACAGGTTTTGGTTTGGATGGCAGGTTAATAGAAACACCTGCAGCGGTTACTAACGGCAGCGCTACTTTTTTACCAAGTACCAGTGGGGGCAAAAGCAGCAGTGCTTTGGCTTCTTTCATGAGCATAGCACGTTATACCTTCAACAATAAATATACCTTAACCGGAAGCTACCGCTATGATGGCTCTACAAAGGTGGCACCCAAAAATAAATGGCATGGCTTTTACTCTGTAGGTGCAAACTGGGCGGCTAAAAAAGAAGATTTCCTGCAAGATGTAAGTGTCATCTCAGATTTACGCATTAGAGCAAGCCATGGCGTTACTGCCAGTCAATTTAATTCCGATTTTGGGTATTTGGCAACTTATTCTGCCAGTACTTCTTACGGTGGTGTTGCGGGTCTTCGTCCTGTATCTCCCGGCAATCCTGAGTACGATTGGGAATATGTTACAGAATCGAACATTGGTTTTGACCTGAATCTTTTTGCTACAAGCAGACTACGCCTCTCAGCTGACCTTTACAATCGTGTTACTTCAAATATGTTTTTTAATCAACCCGTTTCAGCTACCGCCGGTGTCTCTAGTTTACCTTTAAGCTCTGGAAAAATGCAGAATCGCGGTATTGAGTTTGATGTGAGCGGAGATATTATAAGAAATAAAAGCCTTACGTGGACAGTTGGTGCCAATGCCGGATATAATAAGAACAAAATTTTAGCTATTACACCACTCGCTACTGAATTGCTGGATGGTGATACCCGTATTTTTAAAGTAGGTTTCCCTTACGGTACTTATTATGCGCCGGATTGGGCGGGTGTAAATCCGCAAACCGGGGAAGCGCAATATTATAATTTAGATGGAACGATTACCACAACCTATAATCCAACACAAAGCACTACAAATTCCGGTTCGCTGTATCCGAAGCTTACTGGTGGCTTCAACTCATCGGCTAGCTGGAAAGGCTTTTCCGCAAATATCCTGTTCTCATTTGTATCGGATGTAATGCGTCACAACAACGAAGATTTTTATAACGAGAACCAGCGCTGGGCGGTCAGTAATCAAAGCATAAGAATGCTCAACGACCGATGGAAAAAACCCGGTGACATTGCCACTTTGCAGCGCTTTGACATACCCCGCAACTTTACATCAAAAGATATTCAGGATGCCTCTTTCCTCCGCCTGAGAAATTTAAATATCGGGTATTCGGTTCCAAAATCAATATTGGCTAAAACAAAAGTTATTTCAGCAGTTCGCGTGTTTGTTCAAGGACAAAATCTGTATACCTGGACCAGTTGGAGAGGATTGGATCCTGAGAATAATAGTATCTATGGCAGGTTTCAATACCCAAATACAAGAACCTACACTGCAGGTTTAAATGTTAACTTCTAATACAAATATGATGATAAAGAAATACAGTTTGATATTCGCAGTTTTTATTGGTACGTTATCGTGTACCAAGCTGGATATAAAACCAACTGACTCCATTGATCCTGAAAAGGCTTTCAGAAATATCAATGATATTAATATGGGGCTCTTAGGTGCTTATGCAATGATAGATTATACCCCCATAAGCCTTAACTCCATTATAACCGACGAAGCAACTTTCCCGACAGAAAATACTGTGGGTAACAGCGATGCTTACCGGTGGTTGTATGATGGTAGCAGTGGCTCGGTAACTTCTCTTTATTACGACTACTTCCGCGGCATTGACAGGGGAAACAGAACACTTGAAGGAATGAATAAACTGAATTTTACCGGTGCTGATCTCACCCTTGCGAACAGGTACAAAGGGGAGTTATTGGCATTAAGGGCTTATTTTCACTTTGAACTTTTGCGAGCTTATGCATCGGCTTACCAGCCCGGAGCCTTAGGGGTCCCATACATGAAAACGTCTGGCATTGGCTACCCTGCAAGAGACAACTTTGAAACAGTGATCGCGAATGTCAAATCAGATCTGCAAGCCGCCAAAGCTTTGATCCCGTCTAACTTTACAGACAAAACCCGCATTACTCTCCTGGCTGTGTCTGCAATACAAGCTCGTGTAGCTTTGTATGAAAAGAACTGGGCCGATGCCATTACATATTCCACTGAAGTGATTAATACAGCACCTTTAGCAACGAGGGCTCAGTTTCCGGGCATATGGACCGACGCAAACGATAATGAAGTTATCTGGAAGGCAAAGCGGGTAGGCACTACTGATTCAAGAGTGGGTGATTTTTATTTCCGTCAAACGGGAGGTATCGTTCTATATGCTCCATCTATGAAATTGATTAATACATTTGACCGTGTAAATGATGTGCGGTTTGCCACTTATATAAAATTCGACGCAACTCGTACTGCTCCCAAATCCCAATACCTGGTTAATAAATATATAGGAGGCACATCTACAGCGCCCGGCTTAACAGACATTAAATTATTTAGAACAGGAGAGATGTATTTGATCCGTGCTGAAGCAAAAGCAGAAACAGGTTCGGATGGTGCCGCTGATCTCAATGCATTGCGTGCTGCACGGATAGCCGGTTACACCGCAGCAGCTTTTCCCGATAAAGCCGCTTTGATTGACGCTATCTACACTGAACGCTTTAAAGAGCTTGCATTTGAAGGCCATCGCTTTTTTGACTTAAGGCGAAGAAACCTGCCGGTGGAGCGTTTAGCTATTGATGCTGTAAATGCTTCAGGTGCGGTAACATTATTACCAACAAAGGCACAGTATGCGTTACCGATTCCTGCTACGGAAGTATTGATCAATAAAAACACAGTACAAAATCCGTTATATTAATTAATATTATTTCGATTAAACAAACACAATTAATTTTTAGTTGTGTTGCTTATTCTTTTAGTATAACTCAAGTATTTTGAATCTTATAAAGAGAACACCTGTTATATTTTTCCTTTTGGCCACTTTTTGGAGTAGTGCTCAAAATACAACTCCGGTTTCAATTGCTTTTGAAGGCGATACACGAAACGTAATAACATCAACAAAGGGTGGAGTTGCACTGGTTGGCGGCGGCGGTTATGTAAATGGTGCATTTAAATGGATGATTGAAAGAAGTGGTGGAGGTGATGTTGTAGTGATAACTGCATCAGCAAACACTGCACTTAACAAAGCTATATTCTCTTTAGGAGGCGTGAATTCAGTACAGACATTAAACATAACCTCTAAAGTTCAAGCTGATCATGATACAATAGCTGCTATAATAAGAAATGCAGAAATGTTATTTATTGCAGGTGGTGATCAATCCAATTATATGAACTTTTGGAGAGGCACTAAAACACAAGCAGCCATCAATTATCTTCTCAACCAAAAGAAAGTACCTGTTGGTGGCACCAGTGCTGGTTGTGCTATTCTAAGTGGTTTGTATTACAGCGGCGAATCCGGTAGTATGGTTTCTGATCCCGCATTAATGGATCCTTTTCACAACGACATTACACTTTACAACAACGATTTATTACATGCACCTTTCTTAAAAAGTGTAATTACAGATCAGCATTATTTAGCGCGCAAAAGAGAGGGACGACATGTAACTTTCTTGGCACGTATTATAAACGATTGGAAAATATTTCCGAAAGGAATTGCCCCGGATGAAAGAACAGCTGTTTGTATAGATCAAAAAGGTAATGCAAAGGTGTTTGGAGAAAGCAAAGCATATTTCATCATTAGTGATAAGAAAAAATCTCCTGAGAAGATCTTCAAACAGCAACCTCTCGAATGGGTAGCCAATAAGAAAGCTCTAAAAGTTTATGAGATCCAGGGAAGCGAAGTTGGTGCAGGAAGTTTTTCAGTGAAAAGCTTCAAGCCCCGCAAGGCAAAAGGTGGCAAATGGTATTGGTGGTGGGCAAGCAATGGAAAGCTTTACAAAGAAACGGATACAAAATAAGGTAAGGGATAATTCTCGTGAGACGATAAGGGTGAGATGTGAGATTTTCTTATGTCCTCTGAGTTCTACTGTTTTCATGTTTCGGTGCCTCACACTTCTCACAATTACAATAAACTCTGAAAATTTATAATGAGTAAGTACACTATAAAGTTTTTCATAATTATTTTCAGTTTTTGCTTTTTGTATAAAAAGCCTTTTGCGCAAAAAGTGGCTGATAATAATAGACCCACTGCCGCAGCCAATCAGTTATTTCAAAGGGCATCTTCGTTAGGAGTTATCGGTGATACAACTGATGTAAAAACTGCTACTAAAGCAGGTATTGTTTTAATGGGCGGCGGTAAAGATGTAGATGCAGCTTTTAAATGGATGATCGAAAAGAGCGGTGGCGGAAATGTGGTTGTAATTCGTGCAACAGGAACCAACGCTTACAATAAATATGTGTATGACTTAGGGAAAGTAAGCTCTGTAGAAACTCTAAAGATTGATAGTCGTGAACTTGCAAATAACGATACCGTAATTAGAATTTTAAGAAATGCTGAAATGCTGTGGATCGCAGGCGGCGATCAATCAAACTATATGAACTTTTGGAAAGGCACAAAAACAGCTGATGCCATAAACTATCTGATAAACAAGAAGAAAGTACCCGTTGGGGGAACAAGTGCCGGATGTGCCATACTCGGCCAAATCTACTACAGCGGCGAAGGTGGCAGTGCTGTTTCGAAAGATGTACTTGCTGATCCTTATCATAAGAATGTGACATTGTATAAACATGATTTTTTGAAAGCTCCCTATCTCCAAAAGGTAATAACAGATCAGCATTATGTAGCACGGAGCAGGCAAGGAAGACATGTAGTATTTTTGAGCAGGATCATTACCGATTGGAACATTTATGCTAAAGGAATAGCTGCCGACGAACGAACTGCTGTATGCATCGACGAAAAGGGAAGAGCACAGGTAATTGGTACAAGTAAGGCTTACTTTATTTCTTCCCATAAAAAGAAAAAACCGGAAGTGTGTGAACCTGGTAAATCACTAACATGGTCTCAAAACGAGAAAGCACTAAATGTGTATGAAATCGTTGGGACACCTGAAGGCAGCGGAAACTTCAACGTGAAAAACTTCAAGAAGAAAAAAGCATCAGGTGGT
>DASVST010000359.1:0-10205 GCA_036387965.1 Segetibacter sp.
AGGATTGCTGCTATTTAGAATCAGCGTTTTCTTACCTGTTGCTCTTTCAATTGCGTACATTTTCCATGTATTTTGACCGCAGGATGCATACGTATATCTTTCATCACCGGTTACTGCTGTAACATATCTTGCTTCATCATCAATACTTGTTTTATCAACATAAAAAGATGAGTAGTCATACCTGAAAGTATATACATCGCCGCCACCACCAAAAGAGCCACCATATAAGGCACCATCTTTTCCAATGCTAAGACTGTAAATATCAATTACACGACCTCCGATATTAAATGGCTGACCAAGATCTTTTGCTGTTTGTGTGTTTGGATCATATTCAATAAGATGACCTCCGTTTTCTGTAGCTACGTAAAACTTTTTGTTCATACCAAACATATAGCGGGTAATACGTCCTAAAGACTGGGTAATAACTGCTCCGCTTTTATCTGTAACACGAATGGTTTTACTTGTATTATTTTGAAGGTTAACGGCAATAAATCTTAGTGGAGATAGACCACGGTTTCCGTTGTCGAGCATTAAAACACAATAACCTGTATTACTATTTGGTAGTGTAGTAAACAAAGGTTCGGTGTTTTCGTAAAGAGGATTTATTTTCCAGCTAACATTTGTACCTGTAATTGCGGTACCTAAATTCTCAATGCCGCTACTTTCAATAACCTTGGCAGAGAATGATTGTGTGACAGTGGGTTTGTCGATGATTTTTGTACAAGCGGTGCATAGGAATAGTGCAACACATGTCGTTAAAGACAGGCTTTTCATAGAAATTGGATTGTGGTTTTAAAAAGGATAATTGGACTTTAAAACTGTATTCTATGAATTGAAACGGCCTTGCGGAGAGTTAATTGCTTGTATTTACATGTGGGGTATCCTTTTACCCGATTGGAGTATTTGCAATTCCACCAGAGAGAGTTTTCCAATTTTGAACCTGCAAACTGCCGATGTTTTTTTTGTTATGTAAAACAAAAAGGGTGAAACACAATGTTTCACCCTTTCACTTATAATGATATAAACAATTAATATCCCAACTGACTTGCTAATCTTTTTAATTCTATCTCTGCAATTTTAGCAGCATAACTAAGATTTACAAGCCTGTAGCCTGCTTCGGTAAAGCTTCTCTGCGCTTCTCTTACTTCAACAATAGTTGCTGCAATAAGTTGATAACGTTGAAGTGTTAAGTCGAGCAGGGCTCTTGCTAATTGAAAATTTTCCCGTTCTGTTTTTATCTGCTGAAGTGTATTTTGTAAGGTGTACCATGATCTTGCAGCAGCTAATTCTATGTCGTTTGATAAGTTTGATCGCTGCAGTTCAGCGCTACGTGTATTTATTTCAGCTATACGTTGCTGACGTTTGAAAACACCACCATTAAAAATTGGTATTTGAACATTCAATCCAATAAAAGGACCAAAGCTTTGATTTAATAGAGTAAGCCCTGCAGCATTTTGATTTCTGTTATAATTGTATCCTCCATTAACTCTTACAGCAGGATAACGTTGTGCCGCAACTTCTCTTTCTGTAAACTCACTTACCCTTATTTGTTCTGCCGCAGCTAAAAGCTCGGGGTTGGTTCTTAATCTATCTGTTATGTCATCAATGCTCAATAAACTATCTACTATGATAGTGTCTCTTATTATAAAAGTTGTATCTGCTTGCTGTTCCATCAGGTTCATCAAATCTGTCTTGGCCTGAACCACAACCATTTTTTGGTTTTGTAATTCTTGCAAGCTTGAGTTAAGATCGATTTGTGCCTGGTATGTGTCTGCATTGTTTGCAAGACCTACGCTTTTACGAGCTTCTGCAAGGTTTCTTCTTTGTTCTGTGACAGCAATTGATTGCTCAAGCGTCTTCATATAACTCTGCTGGCGAACTATATCATAATACTTTACTGCAACGTTTGCAATGGTATTTTGTATTTGAATGTTTACCTGTTGTTCACTCATCCTCTCCAAAGCTTCTAAACGACCTTTGGTAGCATGAACTCGAAAACCATTAAACAGCAAATAACTTCCGGTAACACCTGCATTTAAGGAATTGCCTAAAGCACCAGCCCTTTGAATTTTGCGGCCGTCATTTAGTTCCTGGTTAACGGTAGTTAGTGATTGGTTATCTGAAATTGACCCGGTAACACTTGGCAAACCTCCTGCAATACCTATATTATTATTAATACGGTCTGCTTCTAATGTGTTCCTGGAAATTTGGATATCATAGCTATTTTTTAAGGCTATATTAACTGCCTCTTCTAAAGTGAGTACACGTTGAGCATTTGCAGCTATGCCTGTTAGCAATAAAAAAACAAAAACAAATTTTTTAAATGAAAACACTTCTTCTAATTTATTTATCATTGATCAAGCAAGAGATTTTTTCGGAGCTGCTACACTCGCTAAAGATGTAGAATCTTTTAATATCATTTCATCATATTCTTTATTCTTATCCTTCTTATGCTTGCCTGATAAGAATGTATAAATAGCAGGGATAACAAATAAGGTAAGTAGTAATGAAAACATAAGTCCTCCAACAATTACAATACCTAAAGGAATACGGCTGGTTGCAGCAGCACCAATGCTTAAAGCAATAGGCAATGCACCTAAGGCAGTTGCTAAGCTCGTCATCAGGATTGGTCGAAGACGTTGGGTAGCCGCTTCTAAAACTGCCTGCCCCTTAGACATACCTTCTTCCCTTTTTTTGTTTGCAAATTCCACAATTAAAATCCCATTCTTTGTCACGAGTCCTATGAGCATGATCATACCGATCTGTGAGAATATATTTAATGTTTGCCCAAATACCCACAGGCTAAGCAACGCTCCGGCTAATGCCAAAGGCACTGTGATCATTATAATGAAAGGGTCTGTAAAGCTTTCAAATTGTGCAGCAAGGATAAGGTAGATCAATACCAATGCTAATCCAAATGCGAAAGCTGTATTTGACGAACTCTCGGCATAGTCTCTCGAAGGCCCACTTAATGAAGTTTGGAAACTTTCATCTAATAGCCTGTCGGCGATAGCTTGCATCGCCTTAACGCCATCTCCTATTGTTTTGCCTTCGGCAAGCGATGCTGAAATAGTAGCAGCTTTAAAACGGTTATAGTGATATAATGTTGGCGGGTTACTATTTTCTTCTAATGTTACAACAGAACTTAACGGAATATTTTCGTTCCTGCTGTTGCGTACGTATAATTTACTAATATCAACCGGCTCATTTCTTTGTGATCTTTCTACCTGGGCGATTACTTCGTACTGCCTTCCATTCATGGTAAAATATCCTGCTCTTCGTCCGCTAAAAGCACTTTGTACAACTGCGGAAACATCAGTAATGGATAAGCCAACATCCTTAGCCTTAATTCTGTCAATAGTAAGTTGTAGCTCAGGTTTATTAAATTTAAGGTTTACATCAACGTTAGAAAAGGTTTTATCCTTCCTTGCCTCTTCTAAAAACTCCGGTATTACTTTTTTGATTTTTTCAAAATCTAAGTTTTGAACAATGAACTGAACCGGCAAAGATCCTCTTGATCCTAATCCTACAGAGATTGTCTGTTCTTCAATTCCGAATGCACGTGCATTATTAAAGCGTCCGATTTTCTTTTGAAGATCTTTTAAAATTTCACTTTGGCTTCTGTCTCTTTCATCAGGATCTACTAATGCAAGCCGCATTGAACCTGAGTTAGACCCTTGTCCTCCAAACCCCGGAATCGCACCAAAAACATAATCTCTTTCGGGAACAGAATCGTGGAGGAAAGAGGTGAACTGTTCACCAAAATTCATCATGTAATCGTAACTGGCACCTTCAGGACCTGATATGTTATAACGGATGCTTGATTTATCTTCCATTGGTGCGATCTCACTTTGTAAGTTTGAACCCACAAGAAAGATGATCAATCCACACAAACCAACAAGAACCCAGGCCATCCATCGTACTTTAATGAATCTTGCTAACAGATTATTATAGCCATTCTCCATTCCGCGAAAGAAGGGTTCAGTTCTCTCATAGAACTTTCCATGACCTCCGTTCTTTTTATTCAGGTAAACATTTAATACCGGGGTTATCGTTAAAGACACAAATGCTGAAACCAGTACGGCTCCTGCTACTACAACTCCAAACTCCCGGAACAATCTTCCAACGAATCCTTCTAAGAAAATAACCGGTAAAAAAACAACTGCTAATGTTATGGAGGTCGAGATTACAGCGAAGAATATCTCTCTACTACCTTCTAAGGCTGCTCTTCTTAACGGCAAACCTTCTTCCAGTTTCCTAAAAATATTTTCGGTTACAACTATTCCATCATCCACAACAAGACCGGTAGCAAGTACAATAGCAAGCAGCGTCAATACATTTATAGAGAAGCCGGCGAAGTACATTATGAAAAAAGTAGCGACTAACGAAATTGGTATATCAATTAGGGGACGAATAGCGATTAACCAGTTTCTAAAGAAGAAGAATATAACAAGCACAACCAGACAGAAGGAAATAACAAGTGTTTCCTTAACCTCCTCTAATGAACGACGCACATTTTTAGTGGCATCAACTAAGGTGGTTATTTCAATATCAGACTTCTGACTTCCCTTAATGTCATCAAGTCTCTTATAGAACTCATCAGCTATTTTTATATAGTTTGCACCAGGTTGTGGTGTAAGTGCAAGGCCTACTGCAGGCAAACCGTTATATCTCCAGCTTCCTTCTTCATTTTGTGGGCCTAATTCAACTTTAGCAACATCGCTTAGTCTCACCATTCCCGCAACATCCTGGCGTATTATAAGATCATTAAACTCCTTTTCACTTGTTAATCTTCCGAGTGTTCGGATTATTAGTTCAGTATTATTTCCCGATATTTTTCCTGCGGGAAGTTCAACGTTTTCCCTATTTAACGCCGTCTGCACATCGTTGAAGGAAAGATTGTAAGATGTTAGTTTATCGGGCTGTAACCAGATACGCATAGAGTAACGTTTCTGCCCAAAAATATTTACACCACTCACCTCTGGTATTGTTTGAAATCTCTCTAACAACACGTTTTCCGCGAAGTCACTCAATTCTAGTAAGCCCTTTGAGCGGCTTTGTAATGCAAGTAAAAGTATAAAGTCACTGTTAGCATCTGCTTTACTTACAACAGGAGGTGCATCTATATCTTCTGGTAAGCTTCTTATTGCCTGGCTTACTTTATCACGTACATCATTCGCCGCTTCTTCAAGAGGAACGCTTAGTTCAAACTCAACGGTTATGTTACTTCCTCCAGCTGTACTTGAAGAGGTAATAGTTTTGATTCCCGGAATACCATTGATTGCTTTTTCAAGCGGTTCGGTAATCTGGCTTTCCATAATATCCGAGTTCGCACCTGTATAATTGGTACGCACATTTACGTTAGGTGGATCAATAGCAGGATATTCACGCACACTTAAAAAAGTATAGCCCACTATACCGAATAACACTACAAGAACGTTCATCACAGTGGCCAAAACAGGCCTTCGAAGCGATAATTCTGAAATATTCATTGATTAATAAAACCTTTTTAATAATTAAACACTTGCAAATTACTTTGCGACTTCTTCAAGTTTCTTTACACCTCTTACTCTCAACGGGGCGTTCGGCTTGGCAAATAAAACCCCACTTACAACTATACTATCGCCAACATTGATACCACTCAACACCTGTACGGCACCAGCTTGTCTTACTCCAGTCTGTACATCTGTAAATACTGCCTTACCATTTTTTACTAATACAACTCTTTTTGATCTTGCCTCAGGTATTATAGCGTTGGTGGGCACAAGTATGCCGGCCGTTGACCCTGTCTCTAAATATACTTTTACGAAAGTTCCGGGGTTTAAATTAGTTCCGCCATCCAAAGCAGCTCTTACTATAACATTACGGGTAGTTGTGCTAACCTGCGGCTCAACAGCCAAAACAGTAGCTCTTGTTTTAATAGGCTGCGTTGCAGGAATTTCAACAATCACAGCATTACCTCTTTTGATAAGGCCTGCATAATTTTCAGGAAGGGTAAAATCTACTTTCACTCTATCAACCTTTTGTAAGGTAGCAATTATATCAGCAGGTGTAACATATGCACCATTACTAACCTGCCTTAGACCTACAACTCCACTAAATGGAGCACGAACAACCGTTTTTGCGATTTGAGCATTGATTATTCCAAGATCTGCATTTAAGGTATTAACCTGGTTAACTGCAACATCGTAATCTGCCTGGTTTATTCCCTGGATATCTAACAATTTTTTAAAACGCCCAACCGTGGTTCTGGCTAAGCCTAATTGTGAAAGAACTCTTGTTCGCTGGGCTCTTAACTCTGCATCATTTATTTTGGCAACAACCGTTCCTCTGCCAACCCTGCTACCTTCAGATACATTTAGAAAAGTAATACGACCGCTTACTTCAGATCTAAGTTCTACAAATTCGCTTGCTACTACAGAACCATTTGCCTCCAGTGTGTTTGAAATATTCTGTGAACCGGCAATAATAACATCAACTACTGTAGGTGGTGGTGCAGATTGCTTGCCGTCCTTTTCTGTCTTTTTTGTTTCTTCTGATTTTGTTTTACAGGCAGATAATAACAAAAGAAAACTGAATGCATAAACTATTCGCTTCATTATGGTTGCACTTTGATGGAGGGGTTTAAAGATAAACAGTTATTTTGAACAGGTTGTTACGTTTAGCCCCTTTTAGGTGGGCGGCAAATATCTTATAAGCGAAAGAGATTAAAAAGCAATTAAGAATTTATTAAGACTAACTTAGGTGAAACAACTTTTATATCGGTTAAGGAACTACTATTTAAACATGAAAGCATTCATTACCATCCTACTGCTGTTGACTATGATGAGTACAACAGCTCAACGAACTGATAAAAAATTACTTCGTAAAGTTGAAACGCTGCTTCAGGGTTTTAATGGGCAAGCAGGTGTGTATCTTCATGATTTGAAGAAGAACAAAAGCATAACAATTAATGCCGATACAATCTTTGCTACAGCAAGCATGGTGAAGATCCCTATACTTATTGGTGTGATGGATAAGATTGAAAAGGGAGAGTTAAGCTACGACCAACAACTCGTATATAAAGACAGCCTATTGTATGCAGGAGAAGATATATTAGGATCTTTTAAAAAAGATGAAAAGATTTCTTTGAGCAAAGTACTAATGCTCATGCTTACTACCAGCGACAATACAGCGAGCTTATGGTTGCAAAGTTTAGCCGGTACCGGAACAAGAATAAATCAGCTCCTCGATAGTATGGGATTTAAATATACAAGGGTAAACAGCCGCACCCCTGGAAGAGAAGCTAACAGAACTCAATACGGTTGGGGGCAAACGACACCTGCAGAAATGGCCTTAATGATGGAGAAGATTGTTAGGAAGGAAGTAGTTAACAAAAAAGCAAGTGAAAGAATGTTGCGGCTTTTAGGCAGAAATTTTTGGGACGAGAACGCTATATCACAACTTCCACCTGATGTTTTTATAGCAAGTAAGAATGGCGCTGTTAATGCAGCACGTAGTGAAGTTTTGTATGTTAATTCACCTGGTAGCCGGTATATCTTTTGTATTTGTACACAAAACAATAAGGATCAGAGTTGGACACCAGGAAATGAAGCCTGGACATTGACACGAAAACTTTCTCTACTGCTGTGGAAACACTTTAATCCACGATCGAACTGGCAGCCTTTGGTGAATTAGTTTAAACATCCAGTGTGCTAGTAGGTATATAGCACCTTCAATTGTTCTTCATAATAGTATTGGTAGTACATCAAGTCGTTCCCTGCAGAAGATAAATACTGTATTGAAGAAAACCTACTGATGAGAATGTCAGAAAGAATCCTCTTAACTACCCGGTAAATAAAAGACAAAGCCTTTATAAATAAAAAGTCTGTGCAAATTCCCTTCTTGCGATAATAATAAGAAATTAAAGTGTTATAACATAATGTCTTTAGTGGTTAACTAAAACAATATAAATGAGAAACTTTTCACGCTTTAAGTAGCCTTTGTGCCGCTAACAACTGCGATTTACGCCCAAAATCGCTCAATTAGATTGCAATCTGACGTGACGGACTTTCCATAAATCCTTTATAAAATATCAGTAACGGTCGTGAAGTGTTTTTAACCGTTCATCATCATTAAGTGGATATTAAAAATATGCAGTTTTTTTTATGCAGTGTTTTGAACCTGCCGTTTGTCCTTTTCCTTGGCCATTCAAATACATTAAATCTTAACACATGAGAGAACCTTTCTTTACTTTTTTGCTGTTAACTACTTCTAAAGGGCAGCTTTCAGTGCAGTCACACATTGTCAGCGGAAGAGTTACCGATAGAAATAGATACTCTCTTGCTGGAGCAATAGTTTCGGCTGTCAGAGAATCGGTAGGTACTATTACGACTGCCACACCCAAAAAGAAAAGCCGAAGTAATAACAACTCTGCCGTGTACCCGCAAAATGCTTTAAAAGCTGTCTGAAAGTTATGATATTATTCAAAGAGAGGCAGCATCTAGAACTCTTAGATAAAGAGCATTTTGAAAAAATGTATTCCGACATGTATGCTGAGAACGAATTATCAATGTATATCGATTACTGCTGGGAGACCAGGTTTGGGAGTTTATTAGAAGAGGTCCCTCAAGGTTTCTCTGATGTAATTTTTCCCAATATTGGTTATACATATATGATAAATTTAGGCACACCTTTCAAGATTGAGATAGATAACCAAGTATTTGAGGTTAAATCTAGTGGCTTTCTCCCGAGACACGTCCCGATTATTGCTCATCACTCAGTGGGAAATAAAGTATTTGGTATAAAATTCAAAGTGTGCCCAATAGTTTTTGAAAAGGATGTAGACTTCTCAGATTATAAGCAATATATATATCCTCTTGCTTATCTAATGGATAAGACAATCATAGAAAAGGTCAGGGCAGCTCAAAGTTTTCAGGAAAGGTCACATATTGTTTTTGAGCATTATAGCGCAGTAATTAAAATGCATTCAAGGTCATTAGAATATGTAACAACGGTTACAGAAATACTAAAGACGTTTGAGGAGAAAAACCATTTTAATTTGTCAATAGAGGATATAGCGAGACAATATAATTTAAGCCCGCGAACACTCGGAAAATACTTCGAAACCACGACTAGCTTCAGCAGCAAGCAAGCCTTGCAGATTATACGTATTAGAATGGCAGTAGCACAGCTTGTAAGTAACCCCTGGGAGTTTGATTATACTAAATATGGTTACTGGCACTACGGTCATTTTTGCAATCACTTAAGACAGTTTACCGCCGATTATTATCACCATTTTCAACATCTGCATGACAATAGGAATAATAATATTATTAATAATTGTGATGCCAAATAGCTTCCATTCATTTTTAAATTAGCTCATAACGTCAAACTAAAAGCCTACACAGAACATTCGTATTTCTTAACATTTAAAACTAAAACATGAGAAAACTTTTTACCTTTCTTGCGGCTTTTGTGCTGCTAACAATGAGTTCGTACGCACAAAGCCGTACCATCAGTGGAACAGTAACAGATAATAATGGTACTGTTGTTCCAGGCGCTTCGGTTGTAGCAAAACCCAACGGTTCTGGAACCATTACAAATAACTTAGGTCGTTTTACACTGCAAGTGGGACCTACAGTACGAACAATTGAAGTATCCGCCATCAATTTTGCTACTCAAACAGTAAGCCTCAGCAATCTATCAAACTATGAAGTTAAACTACAAACGTCCCAAGGCGATTTGGGAGAAGTGGTTGTAGTTGGATATGGGGTGCAGCGTCGCCGAGAAGTAACTGGTAATGTTGCTACTGTAGCAGGTGCAGCAATCGCTGACAAGCCGATACAGAGTTTTGAACAAGGCTTAGCAGGAAGAGCTGCCGGTGTTCAGATTACTGTTCCAAACGGTGTATTAAATACTCCACCGGTTTTTAGAATACGGGGTACTAATTCTATTTCCCTAAGTTCTCAGCCCCTTATCGTAATAGATGGTGTTGCAAGTTTAAGCGGCAGCTACAGTAGTAGCAGCGCGGGAGGTAATGCATTAGCTAGCTTAAACCCAAATGACATAGAAAGTATAGACATAGCAAAGGATGCGGCATCTACTGCTATTTATGGAAGTCGCGCAGCTAATGGAGTTGTATTTATTACTACAAAAAGAGGCAGGGCAGGAAAAGCGCGGATTTCTTATAATAGCTCCGTAGGATGGACAGAAACCTACAGATT
>DASVST010000360.1:0-19105 GCA_036387965.1 Segetibacter sp.
TTCGTTGCAATTTTTCCACCGCCATGAATTAATATTTTAGGTGAGCTTATAGCAGCAAAGTCTTGTAAAAATGAAGTGAGATTAACTTCATCATCTAATACTTTTCCGCCGATTTTTATGACAAACAAAGCCCCATCCCGACCTTCCCCTTCAGGGAAGGAAGAAGAACCGTTTTCCGTTTGATCGATATGATTGTTCTTTACGCTCATCTTTTCAAGTCTCCCTGAAGGGGAGATTTAGAGGGGCTTTAAAATTTCACTTATTACCGCTTGTGCTGCCCACACCCTATTTGATGCCTGTAAAGTGACTATGCTATTCTTGCTATCTAATACCTCATCACTCAGTTCAATGTTCCTTCGTACTGGCAAGCAATGCATAACCTTTGCATTGGTGGTTAACTTCATTTTATTTTCGTTAAGCATCCACTCAGGATCGTTGCAACACATCTTTCCATAATCTTCATATGAACTCCAGTTTTTTACATAAATGAAATCGGCATCTTTCAATGCTTCAACCTGGTTATGTGTTATGGTTGCACCCTTTGTAAACTTCTCTGCTAACTCATAACCTTCCGGATGCGTTATGGTAAAATCGCAATCACCCCATGCAGTCATCCATTGAGAAAAAGAATTAGCAACACACTGCGGTAAAGGTTTTACATGGGGAGCCCAGGTAAGAACAACTTTTGATTTGCGGCGTTCAGTAAAAGTTTCTTTTATGGTAATAACATCTGTTAGACTTTGAAGCGGATGAAGTGTTGCACTTTCCAGACTTATAACAGGAACACCAGCATATCTAAGAAATTGACTGATGTACATTTCGCTATAATCATCTTCCCTGTTTTTCAGTTGCGGAAATGTGCGGATGCATAAAATATCAAAGTAGTTGCCGAGTATTGGAGCAGCATCTTTTACATGCTCGACAGTGTTACCATTCATAATTGCACCTTCTTCAAATTCAAGTGCCCAGCCTTCTTTGTCTACGTTAAAAACGATTGCTTCCATGCCAAGATTTTGTGCAGCAACCTGTGTGCTTAGTCTTGTGCGTAAGCTTGGGTTTAAGAACAACAGTCCTATTCTTTTATTCGCACCCATACTCTTGTCAGCAAAAGGATTCACCTTGTAAGCAAGTGCCTTTTCAGACAGTGCATTTATATCACTTACATCTTCAACCGAGACAAAATTTTTCAATTTCTATTATAGTTTTTGTAACCAGCTATCAATTATATTTTAAGCATCGTTGCATCGCACTCTTGTACCTTCAGTAATACTACTCGTCATTGCTTCGTCGTTCCTCCTCGCAATGACGTTCTCTTATTCCTTATTTATTTATGTAACTTTTCATTTACTAAAGCTCCGATCTCAAATTTAATTGCGCTTACAAATTCATCCACTTGCTCTTTTGTGATACTTAGCGATGGCAACAATCTTATAATATTAGGCTTTGCTTCACCTGTAAAAACATGACTATTGTTCAACAGATTTTTACGTAAATCCTTTAACCATTCAGGAACATCAAAGCCGATCATTAAACCACGACCCCTTAGATTTTCAAGCTCTTTAATAAGAGACAACTTTTCAATTAAATAGTCACCAACTTGCTTCGCCCGTTCAATTAAATTTTCTTCTTCAATAACTTCTAACACCCCAAGTGCAGCAGCACAAGCAAGATGATTTCCACCAAAGGTAGTTCCTAGCATGCCATGCTTTGGTTTAATCTGCGGAGCAATTAAAATACCACCAATAGGAAATCCATTTCCCATTCCTTTTGCCATAGTATATATATCAGCATTAACACCTGCACAATCATGAGCAAAGAATTCACCTGTTCTTCCATAACCGTCCTGAACACTATCAGCTATATAAACAGCTTTATATTCATCGCATAACGACCGTATCTTTTGAAGGAAAGATTTAGTAGCTGCAACAATTCCACCGACCCCTTGTATAGCCTCAATGATTACAGAAGAAATTTCATTTCCTTGTTTAGCAAAGCATTTTTCTAATGCTTCTTCATAATTAAAAGGAAGGAAAATAATATTTTCTGTTTCATTTACCGGCGCAACAATCTTAGGGTTGTCGGTTGCTGCAACAGCAAGAGAAGTTCTTCCATGAAACGACTTTTGAAAAGCTATTATCTTCTTTCTTCCATTCTGAAATGAAGCAAGCTTTAACGCGTTCTCATTTGCCTCAGCACCACTATTACAAAGAAACAATTGGTAGTCTTCTTTGCCACTAACCTTACCGAGCCTCTCTGCCAATTGTCGTTGACTAGGAATCTGAATTGAGTTACTGTAAAAAGCTATTTGATGTAACTGTTCTTCAATCCTACGCACCCAATGAGGATGCGTATGTCCAATACTAATAACAGCATGTCCACCATACATATCCAAATACTTAGAACCTTTATCATCCCACACATAAGAGCCTTTAGCCCTAGTAATTGTAACGTTGTTGAGAGGATATACATCGAAGAGTGTCATGTACTTAAATCTAAAAGTAATTTGCTTTTAACTTCAGTCCGGCAGTTTCATTCAGCCCAAACATCAGATTCATATTCTGAACTGCTTGTCCAGTAGCGCCCTTTAGCAGGTTATCAATTACTGAATGAATAACCAGCTTATTTCCAACTTTCTCAAGTTGGATTAGACACTTGTTTGTATTTACAACCTGCTTTAGACAAATAGGTTCGCCACTTACATGTGTAAAGGGGTGTTCGTTATAAAAATCTTTATATAGAATTGATAATTTCTCTGCAGACAACTCACACTTTACCTGTGAGCTAATAAAAATACCTCTTGTAAAATCACCACGCCATGGCACAAAGCTTAGTGCCCCTTCATGATCTTCACCGGAAGAGAACGAAGGCTGTAGTTGAGTTAATGATTGTGTGACTTCTCCTAAATGTTGATGAGTTAAGGTTTTGTACGCTTGTATATTATTTGCTCGCCAGCTAAAATGAGATGTTGGCGATAAACTTTGACCGGCACCTGTACTTCCTGTTATGCCTGTTGTATAAACATCACTGAGTAAACCGGCTTTGGCTAAGGGAAGTAGCCCCAGTTGAATAGCTGTAGAAAAGCAACCCGGATTCGCAATGTTTTTTGCTGATTGTATTTGCTCCTTATTAAGCTCCGGTAATCCGTAAACAAACTGCTTCTTGTTGAAACTTGCTTGAGCAGCCAACCTGAAGTCCTGTGATAGGTCAATGATTTTTATGTTTTCTCCGATGTGGTTTTCTTCTAAAAACTTCTTTGCATCTCCATGACCAACACATAAAAACAAAACATCAATATCATCAGAAATATCAGAAGAGAATGTGAGGTTTGTTTCCCCAAGCAAATCACCATGAACAGCACTTACAGCTTTGCCAGCATTGCTCTTACTATGGATAAAAGAAATAGATGTATGAGGATGGTTGATAAGCAGTCTTATAAGCTCACCGCCTGTATATCCGGCACCGCCGATAATGCCTGCTCTAACCTTTTTTTGCATCAGCATCATCTTTTACTTTGTGCCATATGAGAGTTTGGTTACCAAAAATTTTCGAGAAGCCTCTTACATCATCACCTGTCCACCCGCTATTCATTTCACCATATTTGCCAAAGCGGCTATTCATTAAATCGTACTTCGATTCTATACCAACAACCTGGAAATGGTAAGGTGATAATTTTACGAACACATCGCCTGTTACATTCTTTTGGGTGTTCTTAAAAAACGCCTCTACATCTCTCATTACAGGATCCATGATTTGTCCTTCATGAAGCCAGTTGCCATAGAATTGCGCTAACTGATCTTTCCAGTTTAGCTGCCATTTAGTAAGTACATGTTTCTCTAATGCGTGGTGAGATTTTATGATAATCATAGGAGCAGCAGCCTCAAAGCCAACTCGTCCTTTAATGCCTAAAATTGTATCTCCTATATGAATGTCTCGTCCAATGCCATATGGTCCAGCGACCTCTTGTAGATATTGTATAGCTTTTACAGGGTGGTCAAACCTTTCTCCATTAACATCAGTTAGTTCTCCTTTGTTGAAATGAAGTTTTATTTCTTCTGATCCATGTTTTAAAACCTGCGTAGGCCAAGCCTCTTCTGGTAAAGCGCCATACGAACTTAAGGTTTCTACACCACCTACACTCGTGCCCCACAAACCCTTATTAATTGAATACATCGACTTCTCGAAGTTCATATCTACTTCAAGTTTCTTCAGGTACTCAATTTCATCTTCCCTGCTTAACTGCAGATCTCGAATGGGTGTTATAATTTCTACTCCGGGAATCATAATATTAAAAACCATATCAAACCTTACCTGGTCGTTACCGGCACCTGTGCTGCCATGTGCCACAGCATCTGCTTTTATTTCTTCAACCTGATCAGAGATATGCATCGCCTGGATAAGACGCTCGGCACTTACGCTTAACGGGTAAGTATTGTTCTTAAGTACATTGCCATAAATAAGATGCCTGATGATTGTATTGTAATAACTTTCTTCAGCAGAAACTGCTTTATGAGTTTTTGCACCTAATGCATAAGCATGTCTTTCCAGTTCTTTCAATTCTTCCTTGGTGAAACCACCGGTATTAACCGTAACTGTATGTACCTCGCATCCTTTCTCAAGAGTAAGATATTTCACGCAAAAAGAAGTATCGAGACCGCCGCTAAAACCAAGTACTACTTTACCGCCAGAAGGAACATTGTTCAAATTTGACATTGATGTTGATTATAAATTGAAGAAATGATGTAACAAGAATTTTTTTCTAGCACCTCCGCCGCCATCTTTTTTACGCAGCAATTTAATTAACCTGCTTTGTTTTACGTTCATAAACCGCTCATAGAGCTTGGCATTTGTTTTAAAATCCGCTGCCGTTTCTTCCGGCTTATAATGATCTGCGGGATCATATAACATGGCAGTACACAAACAATTTTTTCTCTCCTTACTCATCAGGATATCATAGTTAACGCACGCTTTGCATCCTTTCCAAAATTCTTCATCATCTGTTAGCTCGGAGTAAGTAACCGGCTCATAGCCAAGCTCACTGTTTATTTTCATAACAGCAAGGCCGGTTGTAAGTCCAAAGATCTTCGATGTCGGATATTTCTCTTTTGACAAGTCGAAGATTTTTTTCTTTATCTGTTTAGCCACTCCACTTTTCCTAAATGGCGGTGAAACAATCAATCCGCTATTCGCAACATACTGACCGTGTCCCCACGCTTCGATATAGCAAAAGCCTACCCATGTACCATCAGTTGTACAAGCAATTACTGCCTTGCCTTCTGTTATTTTCTGAGAGATATATTCCGGGCTTCTTTTGGCAATTCCGGTACCACGAGCCTGTGCAGAAGCTTCCATTTCGGCAGTAATAATAGGTGCATAATGAAGATCATCATTATTGGCTACTCTAATTATAATTTGCTGATCCACTATTTATAAGATTGAAATTGTAAGAAAAACTTGTGACGAAGGCACACTTAACTTTATTAAGCTGAGGAAGTGCTATCAGATTCTTGGTCGTCGGATAAGAAAGGAAAATTTTGAAGTACACAATATCGTCAAGGCCACACTTAGCCAATTGGAAGTGACTAATCTATGTGTATGAAGTACTGAAGTTTTCAGTCCTTTTGAATAGCTCGTTATATTAGGAATACTTTTGATAAAGTAAAAGTATAATAGTTTGAAATTTATTGTGCGATATTTTTTGATAAAGTTTTCGGCAATATTTTAAGAGTAAGATTGCGGTACAAGTGTACGTCACCGAAATGCTGACGCGGGAGCCGCAACGGCAGCTAATAAGTGAGTAAATGCCAGAACAAAAAATCCCCTGACAAAGCAGAGGATATTTGAAAATTGATTTTATAACTACTGGCGATCCATTCTAAAAGTTCTGTTGCCATCGCCGCCACGCATCATGTTCATTCGGTTATTCTGCTGTGGTGCAGCACCAAACTTTCTAAGGTTGTAGGTGAACGTAAGCATGAAATATCTTTTGAGAACATCTGACCGAATATCCTCGATATAGTTCTGCTCAACGGTTCTTGTAATGCTCTTGTTTTGATTAAGTAAATCAAAAACTGATAGCCTGATCTCGCCTTCTTTCTTTTTAAATAATTGCTTCGCTATACCCGCATGCCATAAAGGGATTGATTGATTGTATCCCTCAGTTTGACCACGATTGATCAGGTAATCAAAATCACTTGAAAATATAAACCCGTTCTTAGTTGTGTATGTTGGCTCAACTGAAAATATCTGAGTGAAGTAGTCGCCATCAGGTTGCTGAAAATTTGTGTTTGCGACCTGCGTATACCTTGCCCAGTTATAAGTTGATGTGCTTGAAAAGTTAAGATCAAATCTTTCCTTTACGTTCATTGTAAGTCTTACAGACTGACCTAAAACGTAATTGCTTGTGTTGCTTTTTACGTTATTGATCAGGTTAACATCCTTAGCGTATGAAAGATTTGTTGTAAGGTTTATGTTAGATTTCGGTCTCTTAATTGGAAAACCATAGTTGACAAATCCACGAACGTTGTATGCACCATCAATATTGATGGGTTTAGAAAATTGAGCTCCCGGAATAAGCACAACACCTTCGTTAGGAACAGTAATTTGGGCGTTTGTATTGTTTATGAAATAAGCATTACTGATCTTGTTTGAGGTAGTACTTCCGTTGATGTTTACCACGAAATTCTTGAAGGTGAAAATGTTGAAGTTCGTGTAGTTTAAGCTGATGTTATTATTGAACTCTTGCTCTAAAGCAGGATTGCCGCTTGTGATGTTTAAAATGTTTGTAAAATCAATCACATCCTGCAACTGGTTTATACCGGGCTGACGTGTGCTGCCACGATAATTGAACCGTAAGTTTTTAGTTCTGTTCTTACTGTACTGCAACATAAACGTTGGAAAGAAGTTGTTAAACGTTTGTGTAAGAAGCGTTTTCTTGGTTCTGTTATCACTTGTAAGTTCAGAACGTTGTATGCCTAAACCTAATGTATAATTCCATTCCTTATCTATTTGCCTGCGGTAGTTTGCATTGATCCTGTTAGATATATTGGTGTTTTCGAATGTGTTACTTTGTAAGGCATTTAACTGGTCGAATTTACCGGTTGCCCTATTAAAGCTCATTGTTTGCTGATCAGAGTTATTGATGTTGTAGTTGTAATTGTAACTCAATTCTATTTGATCTTTTGCAGTTATCGGTTCGGTATAAGAAAGGTTTGCACCCATTGTCTTTCCTTCTCTATCAATATAACTTACCTGGTTAGTGGTGTCTCTTACCAAACCTGAGTTGCGGTAATAATTATTATAACTCAACGTGTTTCTTTCTATGTCGCTGTTATTTAAACCTTGCGAAAGGTTTAGAGATATTGAACGACCTCTCTTTGCAAAACGATGACGGAACAAAACATTGTTGTTGAAATTGTAACCTTCGTTCAGCGAATTATTGAAAGTTCGAACATCATTTTGTGGTGTTGTTTTTCCTTTTGTTGTAACCGAGTTTGTCTCGTTGAAGTTGTCGCTGTTTTGATAACTGATACTTGGACGGATCAAAATAGAATTCATTGAATCCAACTTATAATCTACCTCAAAGTTGAACCGATGGTTCTGATTTTTATTGTTTGAAAGCGTTTGCCTTGTATTGAACTGTGAAGAATCACCTGTTACAAATGTTTCCCTGAACCTATCACTGTTATTTATAACATCGAGGTTGTTATAAAAGTAACTTCCATTAACAGCGAGCTTCTTGCTCCACACATCGCTGTAATTTAGTCCGCTGGAAATGGTTCTTGTTATCCCCGTCTGGCTCCCACCAAGTAACGATGCTATTCCTGGTGGTAGAGATCCGCCGCCGCCCATACGGATCATTTGCATTCCGCCGCCACCGCCACCTCTTCCGGCTGCGCCGCCAGCTGCCTGCGTCATTGTTCCTAAAATATCTTGTATAGAAAAATTCTGGTTGTTTGTATTATTTGCCTGACCAATGAAAGATATTTGCCTGTTACCGTTAAAGCGGCTCAGGTTTACATTCGCAGTATATCTTTCGTCTGTACCACCGCCAACGGTTGCTTTGCCAAAATAACCTTTACGTCTATCTTTTTTAGTAATGATGTTGATCGTAGTCTCTCGGTTTCCATCGTCGAAACCACTGAAAGCACTTTGATCACTTTGTGCGTCGAATACCTGTATCTTATCGATCATGTCAGTAGGAAGATTGCGGGTCGCCATTTTAGGATCATCACCAAAAAAGCGTTTACCATCTACCAGAACTCTTCTAACATCTTGCCCCTGTGCTTTAACTGAACCATCTTTTGCTACTTCTATACCGGGCATTTTTTTCAAGATATCTTCTGCACTTGAGTTTGGCTTCGTCTTAAACTGGCTTGCATTAAATTCTGTTGTATCTCCTTTAATATTTACTGGTGGAGTTCTCACTGTTACACCTGCTAATTCAGCGGGCTGAGTTTGCATTACTATAGAACCTAGATCAGTTTCAGGATTTGCACTGCTAATAGAAAAAGACTTGTATTGCTCTTTATATCCCTGGAAAGATGCCATTAAAAGATGGGTGCCAAAAGGAATATTTTCAACCCTGAAACTGCCATCAGCTTTTGTTAAGCCATAAACCACTAAAGTAGAATCTTTAGCATCCAGTATAGAAATGGTTGCATCCTTTAAATTAGAGTTTGATGCTGTATCAGATAATTTACCTTTTACAACTCCGGTGTTCCTGGTCTGCGCATTCAATTGAAAGAGTGCTGAAAAAAAGATAATTAAAGAGAGAAGAATTCTTTTCATATAACTTAATTGTATCCTGACGAATGGGAGCGCAAATTACCTTAATTCAGTTTTTAAGAAAAACAAAAACGGTAAACAGGTGCTATACATAGACCAACGGTACAGAAAAAGGGCTGTCTTGATAATGAACACTATAGGCAAGTGATCAGTGCCAAAAGCAAGGAGGCATAATTTTTTTGATCCACTTAGTAAAACCGCATATGAATACTGAGGATAATAAAAGTAATAGCGCATCTGCTGATGACAATGCGGATAGCTCACAATCATTTTCAGAAGTTGAAAAAAATGCCTTTACTCAAAGAGAACTGGCAAACGAAACCATCGAACAAGAGGCAGAGGTAAGTGGTCATTCAGAAGCTGGTGATGTGCATGTAAAAGACAACACTGAACCTGCACCTCCGGGTCAGCCAAAAAGTATTGCTAATGGCGAGGATTAACTAAGGAACAAGGACTTCCTATCTTCTATTGTAAGGTTCTTCTCAAGGCCGATGCAGCCGGTTTAATCACCAGCTAACGTACTTTTCTTCTCCTGTTGCTCTAACAAAGGTTTGTTGGTGAAGAACACCAACAAAGGCTGAACTTTTTTGTAGATTAGCATCTGACACGGGTGAAAAGCTTTCGCTAATTAACTTCACTCTACCAACAACTCATGCAATCGCTCGTCCACATACCTGCTACTTCTCAATTAGCCGAATATGTAACTGCTATTTGGGAACTGTTTGGCGGGCATACTATAAAGGAAACCATCTTACCGCAGGGCGTAGTGGAAATGGTATTTAACCTCGGCGATCCAATGATGGGTGGAGCACCTGGCGTAAATTTTCAAACTGCTCCACGGTGTTTTATACAAGGGGTAAATACTACCATAGTAGAAGTTTCTTATGCCGGGCAGCAGCATCTTTTTGGCATTCGTATTCACCCCGGCATGATCAAGAGTTTGCTCGGAATATTTCCTGCAGAACTAAAAAACATACAACTAGATCTTACCCTGGTAAAGCCGCAATTCAATCGTTTATGGCACCAGTTAATAGAAGCCAAATCTTTTGAAGCAAGGGTTGAAATTATTAAATTTGTGTTTCCTGCATTATCGGATGATGTTTGCCTACGCACACAAAAATTATGCAGCCTGTTTCTTGAGGAAGGACTCCAAAATTTTCAATCCATCCAGGGATTATCTGAACAAGTCTATTATTCTACCCGGCACCTCAACCGTAAAACACAAAGCCTGTTCGGCATATCTGCCGAAGAATTAATAACGTATAAAAAGTACCTGCACGCCGTCAAGTTGATGCACTATACCCAGGAGCCGCTAACGTCAATAGCATACGACTCCGGTTTCTTCGACCAGGCACATTTTTGCCACATATTTAAATTGTATGCAGGTATTACCCCCAAACAATACCGGCAGCAAAAAAGCGAGTTACCTTACCATTTATTCCCGCAGGTATAATTTAGCAGCACCAAAAAGCCGCACAACAATCTTGTCCGTCTCATACAATTTTCTCCTTTGCTGTTTAATCACTTTTGCATTGTAATTAAAACAAACAATCATGAAAAAAGTAATTAAACGAACAGCCATGTATTTGCTAATTGTCATCACCGCTTACGTAGCAATAGGATATTTATTGCACCTGGTGATCTTCCCTGAAACTAAACCTGCAGTATCAGGCTATTTTAAACCCGGACAGCAATTCTATAGTAAAGCCGAAGGTTTTAAACAAACAGTTGTAAAACAAGAAAACGATCATGTTTATTGCAAGCTCGAAGTTGAACCTTTCGCTGATGGTCCGCCTAAGCATATACATACCGGCTTCGATGAGACCTTCCAGGTACACAATGGAACCCTTTCGGTTTGGGTGGATGGCAAAGTAATTCAACTGAAGCCCGGCGATACCTTGTTTGTTCCAAGAGGTACGCCACACAAGCCTTTCAACGAAACCGCGGAAACCATTCACGTAAAAGGCGAAGTGGCGTTCCCGGATAAATTTGCCTATCACCTGCCGCAGGTTTATGGAGTAATGGATAACACGCCAGGCATTGCTGCTTCACCTAAAGCAATCCTGCACATGAGCCTTTTCTGGTCTGAAGGATTTGATTCTTACGTAGCCGATGGCCCACCCGTTCCGGTGCAGAAAGCGATTGGCTTTATGCTCACACCAATTACACGATTAATGGGTTACAAAAGCTATTACAAAGCTTACGATATTGAAAACATGAATAAGGTGGCGGCTAAATAGATCAATTAGTGAAAAGCTATAAAGAACTTACAATTGCGCCATTGCGCCTAACATGAACATGAAAGCTACTTCGGTAGCTTTCATGTTTTGCTGCATTTGAGCAGATGGTGAAGCTTTAAAAAACTTTCTTTGGCATGCATTTGCCGGTGCTGTAGTAAGTATTACTTGTTGCTTCTTTATAAATGGTGCTGCTTTTCTTCTTCAACTTCCACGTAAAGTTTATACGCAGTAAATACAATCCATGAAAAGTAAAATATAAATACTATTCGTTGTCCAACTGCCGGATAGCCCGGAAAGATGAATACCCAACTTCCAAATAGGATAGTTAGCCAGGTAAAGATTAATGTGGACTTGATTGCTGATTTCCAATAGCTTGACTTTTTCATTTGCCTTGGAAACGTAAAAGCGCCAATCAAAAAGAACAAATAACTTCCCAAACTACCAAGCGTGTGCAATAGCATAGTTGTTGATTGCCTATTATTAAAATCGCCTGAAAAAATACCGGAAAAGGACATAAATATTCCCCTTAATAAAATTACAATGAGTGGCAATTTTGATGAGTTTTCAGGTGCAATGTTTTTATAAAGTCCAAAAGAATATACAGAGATCAAAATACCTGGTACTATGTATCCTAATATGTTCCAGGCCCATTTATTTGGCGCATCAAGTGAGCCAAGTTCACTTACTGCTTTCGTAATGAAACTGTACTCTGGTCTAATGTTGGATATTACCAGGTAGGTCATCCAAAAAATTATTGTAGCTAAAAAAGCAATAATTGCATAGTGTCTATTAGTCAAAATAATATGTTTAACATTGAAGGATTGAACTTACCATCCAAACAACCTATAGATCAGTTTAATAGGGTTGTAATATTTAGATGCACTTTTTAAGTTTTTTCTATTGTTCTTTCTCTCTTTCTTAAACTTTTCCACTAAAACACTTATTGTACTTTTTGAGGTATCGCCATTTAAGATATTGTGGCAATAAAAATTATTAACGGTGTTCTTTTCACTTGCAGCAATATCTGTCTGGTTTATGGTGGTTGTATTTGTTGATGCTTTAAAAGCAACATTGTTCACCTGATTTGAATAAGCGAAACCCGAACATAAAAACATAAGGGAAACCGCAATAATCTTTTGCATATATTCTATTTTAAATGCAAAAGTATAGCTACGTTAAAGACCTGAATTTGATGTATATCAAAAAATATCTTTGTCGGCTCTTACACGGCTAAGTGTTTCTTGTGTAATTCCTAAGTGAGATGCCAACATACCCAAAGGGACTCTTGAACGTTTATTCTTTGCGGTTTTAGAGAAGAAAACATATCGCTCTTTTGCTGAATGAAATTGTAATGAGATTATCCTTTCAGATTGATCAATAAAATATTTAGAAATTAAAATTCTTCCAAATCTCTCCATTTCTGGAAAATCAATAAAGCATTTTTCAAGTTCATCTATACTTATGGCAATAAGTTCGGACTTTTCCAATGTTTCAATAAAGCAGTTATCTGGAACGTTCTTCATAAAACTATAAATGGAAGTAATCCATTCACCCTCTGCCGAAAAGCTATCGGTTACTTCTTTATCATCCTTTTTATAAAATACCCGTAGCAAACCAGATTTGATGTAGTAGGTATAATTACAAACCCGGTTTGGTCTGTGAAGAAATTTTCCTTTATCTATTACTTTGAGGCTGGAAATTTTAGTTAGCCTTTCTTCAAGGTTCTCCGAAACAGGAATGAAATTTTTTATATGGTCAAGTAAATTGTCAGTCATTTTCAGGTGTGAAACCGAACAATTAAGAAGTCAACTTATAGGTACAATCATTTCGAGTGAGGCATTAACTGAACAAGTACTCCAAATCTTCTCTTGTCAGGTTCTTCACAAACCCACTATCGTCAGTAATTAAATCTGCTGCTAAAGCTCTCTTCTTTTCCTGCAGCTTCAATATTTTGTCCTCAACAGTGTCTTTACAAATCATACGGTAGGCAAAAATGTTTTTTGTTTGACCGATACGGTGCGTACGGTCTATGGCTTGTTGCTCAACAGCAGGATTCCACCATGGATCAACTATGTATACATAATCTGCTGCGGTAAGGTTAAGACCTACACCACCAGCTTTTAAGGAAATAAGAAAGACCCTGCAAGTCGTATCATTCTGAAAGCTTTGAATTGCCTTTTCCCTATCAGGCGCAGAAGTACTTCCATCGAAATATTCGTACTTAACACCCATTTCGGTCAGGCGCTCTCTTATTAATCCTAGCATTCCCAAAAATTGTGAGAATACAAGTGCTTTATGATCGCTTATATTTTCAGTTATTTCTCTTACGAGTTCATCAAGCTTGATGGATACATTAGGAAACTTTTCTTCTTCGTTCATTATCGCGGGACTGTCACAAATCTGGCGAAGCTTCATAAGACCCTGTAAGATCGTAAGCTGTGATTTTGCCATTCCCTGCTGTTCAACAACACCGAGAATCTTATCTCTAAAGTCGTTGCGATATGCATCATAAATCCTGCGTTGCTCATCACCCATTTCGCAGAACAAAATCATTTCTGTTTTATCAGGCAGGTCTTTCGCTACCTGCTCTTTTGTACGTCTTAATATAAAAGGGAACAATAGCTTGCGTAGATGATCTTTCTGCTCTTGCTCACCAAATTTATCAATAGGTACTGCAAACTCTTGTTTAAAGAATTCCATACTGCCCAACATGCCGGGGTTAAGGAAGTTCATTTGGGCGAATATATCGAACGTGTTGTTTTGTAATGGCGTACCACTAAGGCAAAGACGACTTTTTGCTTTTAATAAACTTGCCGCTTTTGTGACCTTACTTGAAGGATTTTTAATTGCCTGGCTTTCATCTAAAATGATATAATCAAACTCGGGCTCTACAAACAATTTGATGTCACTTCGTAAAGTTCCATATGTAGTAATGACTACTTCAATCGCAGGATCCAGGATAGCTTCTCTTGTGCGGTTGCCGCCGTGATGGATATGGTAAGTAAGTGTTGGGGTGAATTTTTTTATTTCATTTTCCCAGTTGTACATAAGTGTTGTAGGGCAAACAACAAGCGACTTTAGTTTACCATTGCGGTTACGAAGATGATGAAGGAAAGATAAAGCCTGTACCGTTTTACCAAGACCCATATCATCAGCTAAAATTCCGCCCCACTTAACTTCACTTAAATAATTTAACCAATGAAAGCCGGACTCCTGGTATGGTCTAAGGATAGGTTTTAAATGTGCCGGCGCTTCAATTGCTTCAATGTTTTTGAATTCTTTCAGCTTATCGTAACGCTCTTCTAATTGAAAGAAAAGTTCTTCTTCATTCCTGTTCTCATATAATTCTTCTATAACACTAAAATGATAGCGGCTGAGCTTCATTTGCTCAGACTTGCCTTCGCCAACACGGAACAAGAGAGAGTACTTCTTTATCCACTCTTCAGGAAGTATACCTAATGATCCATCCTGCAGCTGAACAAATTGTTGTTTTGCTGCTAATGCTTTCTTAACATCTGCAACAGTAATTTTTTGCTCTCCAAAATAGATTTCAACTTTAGCATCAAACCAATCGGTGTGACTGCTGATGTAAATTTTTGTACTTGGCTTAGCGGTGTTAAAACGGAAGTTCTTTAGTGCTTCAAATCCAAACACAGGAACATCCAGATCTTTCATTGCATCAACAAAAAGAAAGAACCAGTTGTTCTTCAAAACATCGGTGCCTTTAAGCACAAGATCATTTGAACCTTCGGGTTTGATAAATTGAGAATGTAGTTTTCCAACTTTCTCAATGAAGAGTTGCTCCTCCTCGGTATTGCGTTGGATAACTAAAAGTTTATCCTGCTCTGGGATAATAATTTTGTCTTTATCCTGCGGCTTTACATCATAGCCCCTGTAATTAAATATTGGTTGAAACACGAGGTAATCGCCCTTCTCCTTTAATAGCAGCTTTACCTCAGGCTTTATATCTTTTATCTCTTCACGCTTTACGTTGTTGAACTGAACGTTATAATCTTTAGCAAGAGGTAAGACAAATTTATTTAACTGATCAGCCCAGGCTCTTTCTTCAATTATGATAGCTCCTGTTGGTAAAAATTTTTCTGCCATCAAAACATCCTGCGGCTTTTGCCATAGGAAGATTGTTTCGTTGTGCAGGAACATCATCGGAGTAGGTGTCTCATTTTCCGTAAGGGGTACTTCAATGTGATTCAACTTTACGAAACATTGCAACTCGTATTGATTGTTTCTGTAGGTGATGTTGAAGTTCAGAACAGCGGGATCAGCAGATAAATGAACCGGCTTTAAATTGGCCGTTGTAAAGGCTTTGTGTGAACCAAGATGAAAGGCAAAATGCGGGTTCGCATCCAAAAAAATCTTCTTGTATTTAGGGTAAAGATATTCTACAATAAGATGACGAGTTTCTTCAGGTAGTTCATCATTATGTTGCTGAATAATGTTTTCCCATATTCCACTAAATGGTGAGTTACGATTGAGATAACGGCTTACTTCGGCTGGTTGCAATTTTCGCAACTGCTGTACCATCATCTTATCATCTTCACTAAAAACTTCGGTGTTTATGTATTTAGCAAGATCGAGCTTTTCTGTTTTTCCTATAAAAGCATTTCTCTCTTCATTCGCTTCTCCCTGTACTCCTTCAATGTATATAAAAGGGTACTGCTCTTCGTTTTGAACAAACACCAAACCTAGTTGCATTGCAGCAGGTTTTGTTATTTCTTCATCTTCATCGATGGCAGTCTGGGCTTCTACTAAAATGGGCTGAGGTTTTAACGCTGTAGTAGTGGGGGCGATTCTTTTTATAGAAGTATCCAAGACCCTGAGAAATGGTTTTCCTTCTTTATATGCAAATTCAAATTTGCCTTTTAGATCATCTGATAAAGAATAGCCATAGGCTTCGAGCAACTTGTTTTTCTCTTTATCCCAGTTACGTATGCTGTCAAAATAATTTACACCAAACCTGCTATAGAGATAAACAAGTACAATCGTCTTGTGTAAGCATAAAGGATGCTTTTCATCTGAGTTACAATTGCAGCTTGTATCGAAATTTCTTTCTTCGTTTTTTTGAAGTAGAACTCTGTACTGCTCTCCATTATACTCCAGCTCAGCTTTTACTTTTTCATCTTTGGCATCAATAATATTGATCTTATTATCTCGCAGGTATTCTTCCGCTTCCGTGTATGATTGTTGTGCTGCCAGTAACCTGATCATTTTAAGATCGAGTTGCTTCATCTTAACAACCGTATGTTTTTGATCATAGACCAACTCTTTTTCGCCCAAAAGATTTCTGTCGAGTAGTTCCTGTAACTGAAAAAGTGCAGCAGCTTCGTGCCTGCATATTTCACCGAGATTGTAAGGGCATGAACAGCGTAGTGATATATTATCAGCCTCTTTGAATTTGTTTATCTGCACTTTATTATAAGTGCTATAAGTATCATCCTTAACGCGGAAAACAACGCCGCCAAGCAGATCATCATACTCCATTAGCTCTACGTTGCCAATAGCATGAATTTTCTTACCACGTCGAATTACTTCGTCGGTGCCATTATTATAAACATGTTTTATGAGATGCGGTAAAGCCATAGAATAGTTGACAGTTGTTTGTTGAGAGATGACAGGTAGAAGTGATTGATGCGGCTTTTTTTCGTCATCGACCATCTTCAAAACTGTGCTCTGCTCAGAAAAGGGCAATCAGCAAAAGTAACGGAAAAGGTTTCAGTTGCGGAGGGTACGTGTGAAAGATGTGGAAGAAAAGTTTGTTAAACTAATTATAACTTGACAGAGCAACTAAATCTCCGTTTCTAAATATCGGAAGCACATTAGCAACATCTGGCGTTACACAATATTGAAGATCTTTTTGCAAGCCATAGGCCGCAAGCCTGTGCCAATGCGTAGTTTTTTGTATAAAGTCAAACATGTCGTTCTTGTGAAGGTCATACATACTCTCCGCCATAAGGCTGCTATCGCAATGAATCGTATAGTTCTGCTTTATCCTGCTTATAACCGCACCTGCAAACAAGGTATCTTCAATGTTAAACCTGTTCTTCCACCCGGAACAACCAAGTATTACGTTTTTGTTTTGGGATTGCAGGAAGTCGCAAACAGCACTTATGTTTGGGAATGATCCCGTGATAACCTCAGAAGCACCTCGTTCTAACGCCATGTGCAAAAGCCGGGTGCCGTTTGTTGTGGTCAGCACCAATGTTCTTCCGTTGATGAAATCTTTGGGGTATTCTGCGGGTGAATTTCCATATTGTAAACCTTCTATCACTTTGCCTTCCCTTTCGCCTGCAGTAATCGCATCTTTAATTTGAGAGCCGATAAGTTTGCATTGATCTACATTATCAACAGGAACCACACGGGTAGCTCCATTATACAAAGCAGTTGCAATGGTGGAGGTTGCTCTAAAAACATCTATGATAACAACAATTGAATCTTGTAAATTATAGAGATCTAAAAGGGCTGGGGATAGTGAAGTAAATAGAGTGGGCTTATTTTCCATGCGGACAAAGATAAACTTGTAGAAATATAAAAGTTAGTAGCGCTTACCAACAACCTCTTCTTCCAGGATGCCTTTCCACTTATTGGTTTCGGCGTACTCTTTTAAAATTCCGTTTCGGTTTTCTAACAAGTTCCGCAGGTAGCGAGTAAGCAACAGTTGATTGACCATCTTGCCTAACCTTCCGTAGGGAGACTCGAAGTGAAAGAAGTCTATCATGATGGTGCCGTTAGCTATGGTTTTAAAATGATGCTCATGACGTACACTTTGGAAATCTCCGGAGACCATTTCATCCTGAAAGAAAGTGTAAGGCTCCATGGCAGATATCCTGCTCTTGAAAATTCGCGTTTTGAACAGATGCCTTGCCTGCCAGGTAACAGTTTCATTCAAATTGATGAGCCCGGATGTAACGCCGGCAATCGCCCTCTCACCTGACTTCTCCATTGTTTTCTTATGAAGCGTAATGTTTCGGCTGAGATCAAAAACTCTCTTAACCGGTGCTTCAATAAAAGTGGTAAGATGTATTGTAGGCATGTGAAGAGTCTGAGTTTGTAGTCTATAGTCTGTAGTTTGTTGTTGGAGTATTTTAGAGCCTGTAATAAACCACAACACAACACATGCTTACGCAAAAGGCGTTTTCACAACCTTCGCTTCCAATTGCCTATCCCTTATTTTTATGTAAATTTTTGAGTCGGTCGAAGAACTCTCTTTTGAAACATAACCAAGAGCAATGGCTTTACCCAGAGAAGGTGCCTGTGTTCCACTGGTTACGACTCCGATTGCTTCTCCATCAGCATTAACAATTTCGTAGCCGTGACGTGGTATTCCTTTGTCAATCATTTCAATGCCAACGAGCTTTCTTTTTATTCCTTCAGCCTTTTGTTTTTCTAGTATTTCTCTTGCTGTAAAGTCTTTTGAAAACTTTGTTATCCAGCCAAGTCCGCCTTCAAGAGGTGAGGTAGTATCATCAATATCATTTCCATATAAGCAATAACCCATTTCTAATCTTAATGTATCTCTCGCCCCTAAGCCAATTGGTTTAATACCGGTTCCGCCTGCTTCAAAAAGGGCATCCCATATTTTACTTGCAGCATCACCTTCATCTTCAAAATAAATTTCTACGCCGCCACTACCTGTATAACCGGTAGCACTTATCACAACATTCTTTACACCGGCAAAAGTGCCTTTTACAAAGGTGTAATACTTAAGGTTCATTATGTCATGTTCCGTAAGTGGCTGTAAAATCTTAGTAGCGTTGGGACCTTGTATTGCCAATAAGCAGGTCTTTTCGCTGATGTTATGCATTTCAACATTGTTAGTATTGAACTGGCTTATCCAGTTCCAATCCTTCTCGATGTTAGATGCATTTACAACCAACATGTATACTTTGTTTTCTTCTATACAGTACACAATTAAATCATCAACTATACCACCTTCTTTGTTTGTTAAGCAACTATACTGGGCTTTACCTGCGGTAAGTTTACTTGCATCGTTAGTTGTAACACGTTGAATAAGATCTAATGCATTTTCACCCTTCAAAATAAATTCTCCCATGTGGCTTACATCA
>DASVST010000361.1:0-2095 GCA_036387965.1 Segetibacter sp.
CATTCATGACTATACTGATGGAGGAGTTGAAAAAACCGCAGTACTTTTATCCAGCCGAAAACTTGAGGCAAGCTATTTTACGTTATAAAAAAATATCCGCCAATCCAGCTTACTGGTCAGCTATGGTAAATTTTGGGATTACTTATTAAGTAAATCGTCAAAGCGTGCTTCTGGTGGCAGTGTATACTTTCTTGCCTTTTTAGTATTCCATTAGGTAGATCTATTATAATAATAGCGTTTGTGTTAACGAGTTTGTTCACGATTAAGAGTAAAACGACAGACAAATACAAACACTAAAAAACCCAAAACATTCATTACGAATCCTTTGGGTTTGTACCGAGGAGCAGACTTGAACTGCCGACCTCAGGGTTATGAATCCTGTGCTCTAACCAGCTGAGCTACCTCGGCATTTTGGGCTGCAAATATAAGCCGTTTCTCTTCTCAATAAAAAAGACTTTGACTCTATGAAGTAAAAAAGGTTAGCGAATGGCTAATTTCGCAAAATGCTTACCAATGCCTCCACTGAAAAACTGTATGATCAATACCGATCTACGTTACAAAAAATTGCCGATGTAAAATATGCATCAGCAGTTTTACAATGGGACCAGGAAACCTACCTGCCACTCAAAGGTGCTGATAAAAGAGGGCAACAGTTAGCTACTCTATCTGAGGTGTCTCATCAAATGTTTACTGATGAAAAACTTGGCGGCCTCTTGCAGGAACTCAACGGCAGAACAGATTTATCTTTCATACAAAAACAAAACGTCTCATTATCTCTTGAAGATTATATCAAACTAAAAAAGTTTTCTCCTGATTTTGTAAGAACAATGAGCGAAGCAATCTCTGCTTCCTTTCATGCATGGGTCGAGGCAAGGAAACAAAATAGTTTCAGAATTTTTCAGCCGTTATTAAGCAGGATTGTAGAATTGAAAAAGGAGGAAGCAGATATAATTGGCTACGAAGCACATCCTTATAATGCATTGATGAATGAATACGAGAAAGGTGCTACCGTGCAAGTGGTTGATCAAATATTTAATGATCTGACACCTTCTTTATCCTCGTTACTTCAGGATGTCCAGCAATTTCCTGTACCGAATGATTCTTTCCTGCACAGCCATTTTCCAAAACAGCAACAGTGGGAGTGGGGTATGTACATTGCTAAGCAAATGGGGTTTGATTTTGAAGCAGGCAGGCAGGATATTTCTGAGCATCCATTTACAATAAATTTTAGCAGCAAAGATGTAAGGATAACCACCCGTATTGATGAGAATGATTTTGCTAATATGATGTGGAGCACAATTCATGAAGTGGGTCATGCATTATACGAACAAGGCTTGCCGGATAGTGAATATGGGCTGCCATCAGGAGAATATACTTCTTTAAGTATCCATGAATCGCAGTCGCGACTTTGGGAGAATTGTGTTGGGAGAGGAGCCACGTTTTGGAAATATTATTTACCTAAGCTTAAAGAATTCTTCCCCGGTAAACTGGATGATTTATCTCTTGAAAATTATTTAAAAGCAATAAACAAAGTAAAGCCTTCCCTCATAAGAACTGAGGCTGATGAATTAACCTATCACTTTCATGTAATGATCAGGTATGAATTAGAAAAGCAACTAATTGCAGGCAACCTTCCGGTTAAAGACATTCCTGCATTCTGGAATGAGCAATACAAAAAACTACTTCATGTTGACGTCCCTGACGATAAGAATGGCTGCCTGCAGGATGTACATTGGAGCCATGGAAGCTTCGGGTACTTCGCCACATATAGCTTAGGAAGTTTTTATGCCGCACAATTCTGGGAGCAGGCAAAAAAGGATATTCCATCTCTTGAAAATGAGATAAAAACATCTGGTAGTACACAATATTTACTTGAGTGGTTACGTTGTAAAATTCATGTGCATGGTAAAGTTTTTACCAGCAGGCAACTATGCACCTCAGTTACCGGAAGCGAGATCGATAGTAAAGTTTTCATTAATTATCTGCGGACAAAATTAAATTTAATTTATAGTTGACAGTCTAGCTAATCCACAAGTTTGTTTACCAATATTTTTTGCCCATCTCTTTGATAATGAGGTGGGTTTTCTATTTCCAT
>DASVST010000362.1:0-23386 GCA_036387965.1 Segetibacter sp.
CTTGGGAATGTTTGCCAGGAGATGCTGAAACAAGTTCAGCATGACGAAACCCTTCTTCCCCGTCATTGCGAGGAACGAAGCAATCTGCTCTTACATACACGTCATCGTGAACTTGGAAGTAATCAAGAACACTAACAAAAATCTACGACTCCAGAATAATTCATTCAGGAACTCTTGGTGTGCTTGTGAATTGTCTGCAAGGAGATGCTGAATCAAGTTCAGGATGACGAGTACAACACTCCTCCATCCAACCCATCGTAAGAAGCATTTAATCAGCAGTTAAAACCTTTTCTAAATAGATAAGCTTGCCATTAGCATCAAACCCCTCAACCACTACCCTGATCTTTTTTGCAGAACCGTTATTATAAAAAACAACCTGGCTAATAGGTACACCATTTTGAACAGGTAAATAGGGATTCCAATAAAGTGTTGTTGTGCCGGTTTGTTTTTTTACTGATTTGATGTTGGATTGTGAACTATTGAAATCCTGGGTTAGTGCATAACCGGTTTGAATGATATAAGGCAAATTTTTGGCTGCTACTGCTACAGGCTTCGGTTTTTCGTCGCTTTCTTTGCTGGTGTAAATAGCGATAGCACCACCGGGTGCATCATGGCCACCACCAAGGAAACCCGTCTCAAAGAATTTGATGAATCCTACATCACTTATTCTTAGCTGTTCAATAGTTGATATGTTTACAAGGCTCTCATTTAAAAAAATTGCTACAGGCCAATACTGCCCGTTTTGCAAACTGAAGTTTTTAGTGTTAACGAACTTGCCATTTGCAATTTTTATGGTTAAAACAGTTTGCAGTATGTAATCAACTAATCTAAGTGATTCTTTATTGGCAGGAACCATTCTGCTATCGTATACAAATCTACCATGAGATTTAAAAGCACCCCTGGTATATAGTTCCTCTATTAGTTCTTTTGGCCGCTTCGCTTGAACATTAACTGATACATCATCTAACCTGGCCGGTTTTTTAGAAAAGATTTCAGTTGTATCGCTCAATGCTTTTTGTGCCGTATTATAGTACTGTATGGTTTTATTCGGAATAGCATTCGGAACTTCTTTCCAGCTAACTGGCAAAGCCGGCGTAACAGAGTCTTGCGATCTTAGCTCAGGTATAATAACAACCTTTTGAGCTTTGCCCTTTGCAGAATACAAATAGTACATATTAGCACTCCCCCTATATAGTAGTGAGTCGGTAAAAAAACGACCCTGAGTATCTACAGGTAGATCAAATTTTTGGCTTGTTGAATCTTCAGCTTCTAAAAAAATAGTAAGCTTACCACCAGAAGCTGGCTTTTTATCCGATTCATTTACCACAATGCCAGAGAAAGATAACAAATAAGGATCCCTCAGAATACTTGCAGTAGGTTGCTCCGTTAAAACATCATTCCATTTATACCTCTCCAGTGTTTGAGTAATTAACAGATTTTCTATTGCAATTTTAGCCGAGTCACTGTTCGCTCTAAAGTAATATTCCGGATTGTATACATATTCTTTAAGATCCCCCGTAAGTAAAAAGCGGGAGATGATATTTTCTTTGTCAGGCGAGAATGTTGCATCTGCATCAGTAACTGAAACTGAAATACTTTTAGGAACATTGTCGGCGAAAGATAATTGAAAGCTCTTGCTATCGCCTATTGCAGTATTTAATGGGGAAACCTTCACATCAACCATTGATAAATACTCGTTGTTGTTTACATATGAAAGCCTCTCTGCTAAGGGCTTACGCTTGTTGTCGAAAACAGTAAAGTGCAAAATCCCGGATGGGAGATTGCTTGTAAGTAAGTGTCCAATCACAGAAGCGTCGTTATTAAACTGTATGTTGTTCTGATAAACTACGTTGTTGTTTTGCTTAACTACCACCTCTATATCGTTGAACTCAGCTTTGTTGATTTCATTCCTCTCGATTTGAAAACGCTTTCCATTTTTTTCATCCTCCACCTTCATAACGATGCCCGACTGACGAGATGCAGGTAAAGGAAACACAAAATCTTTCCCGTTAATTACCACATAAGCTGCATAGCTTACACCGGCTCTTGGCCTGAACTGTAATCTCCCAATACCGTCGTGAAAAGACTTGAACGGTACTACCGATATACCAGTTGTCGTTTTAATCTCACCATTTACGTCTACAGGATATCCATTCTTATCTGTAGCCTTGAAGGCAACAATGGATGAAATGCCATCTACAAGGTTCCCGCTTTCAGGAAAAAACCGCAGGTGAACTGGCAATTCAGTTTTGGGGTGAAGTATTGCTTTTCCTTTGTCGTAAATGGCAACTTTTTTATAGTACTTAAACTGTTCTTGTACATTCTTTATCCTAGGAGTGAAAGCTCGGATCACATAATTTCCAGGTGCGAGTGTATCAGGTACATTGACATTGCCACTAACAGAAGCACCTGCTACAGGGTAAATATTATGCGCCACAATTTTACCAGCCTCGTCAATGAGCTGAAGGTAGAAGTTGTTGCTCAAACCACTCGGCATATTGTTATTGAAGAGATAAGCCTTAAACCAGATAGTTTCACCTACTTCATAAGCATCCCTGTCAAAGTGCATATAAATTTTTTCTATAGGATTCGAAGCTGCATACTTGTTTAAAGAGTATTGTACACCCTGTGAATACAAAGTGTTTGAAAACAAAATGCATAGCAACAAGAAAAGGATTGCCCGACAGTTAACAACACACCGCACCTTCGCTGGTGGTGTTGCGGGTAAAAGATTGGGGGAAGTACAATTTGTTATCATACTTATTCTCATGTTTAAGTTATAAATGTAACTCTTAAGGTATACAAACTAAGATACTTAACAAGTAAAAAGTGCTGCATGAATACGCGGCTACTTCGCATTTACCTTACTAAACTCCACCTTCCTCGCTCTTGAAACACTGATAAACATTTTACTTACTTTACCCAGCTTATCTCTTGTAAAAAAAAGATCTCCCCCGGTAAATGCAAAGCCATCTTTATATACCGGAATCAGTGGCGTGTCAGACGAACGTAACCTTGAAAATAATTTTCCATCCTTTACAAGCACAGTCATTTTCGATTCTGTTTCATCTGATGAATAAACGCCTGCATATTCATTTAAAAATTTTACAGCCACTCTTGCAGTATCAACCTTTATTAATGTTGTAGTATCGGCTGAAGCAGTTATTATCTTCATCGTTTTTGCCGGTGTACTAAATACAATTTTAGATCCTGCCGGTACGGTAGATAACAACGGGGTTACTCTCTCACCATACTCAGTCATTACTGCTGTGTCATTTACAAATACCTTTTGCCCCACGCCTGTTATTTCTTCGCGGTAAGCACCCATATACGGAGCAGCATTTTTAACGTCGATGTTTATCGTTTTACTTGCGGGGGTGCCAGGTCGTAATAAGTTCTTCATAAAAATTGTTCGTACTGCACCCGGAACATCAGCAAGGTCTGGTTGCGATGTATTACTCAGCCATGCAATCGAAAGTCCGAGCTGCGGAAAATACTCCAGGTTTGCTCTATAGGCAGCCGTAGCGCCACTATGCGCAATTGCAGCCCAGCCACGTACCGAATCTGTAAAAAGACCGGCAGCATAACCATGCATTTTGCCGTTATTAAAAGCACTGGTTGCAGTTTGGTTTTTAAACAATTCACTTCCACCTAACTTACCCTTAACATAGTAATCGTTCCAAGCTAAAAGATCTTCGGCTGTTGTAAGCAAACCACCATGACCGTATGTATCTTCCAGAGGCATGTTGGTTACATATTTACCACCAACCTTGCTGTATGCATTAGCCCTGTTCGCAACCACTCTTCTAAATTCATCACGCCACTCTGTATTTTTCATTCCTGCAGGTTCAAACAGAAATTTTTTGGAGAACTCAGCATGACTCATTCCTGAAACGCGTTGTACAATATGAGTAAGTAATGTATAACCCGTATTACTATAGATATACTCATCGCCCGGTTTGTAGTTCAATGTTTTTTGACGTACAATTATTTCAAGCGCATCGTTATTTGTGTATGATTTCGTTCCTCTCGGCCAGCCGGAAATGCCTGCTATACTTCCCCAGTCTTTTAACCCGCTTTTATGTTGCATTAAATGTCGCAACGTAATCGTGCTTCCGTAGCCGGGAAGTTCTGGTATGTATTTGTGTACGTCGTCGTTCAACGATAGCTTTCCCTGTTGTTCAAGCAATAGGATTGCTGCAGCAGTAAACTGTTTCGAAACAGAACCGGCTTCGATCTTAGATGTTTTTGTCAGCGGAACATTATGCTCAAGGTCTGCCATGCCTCTTGCAGAAGAGTAAATGACTTGCCCGTTGCGGCTAATGGCAAGTTGCGACCCCGGATTGGCATCGGCATAACGGCTCATCAATTTATCAAGCAATGCAATCGTATCGGCAGAAAGGATTGATCTTACGCTTTCATTTGTTTGGCAGAAGCCGACTGACGAAAACGATACAAGCACAATGGTTAAGAGAACTCTCATGTAAGTTGGGGTTGAATAATTGAATATAGCAATTTGTTGAACGGCCAGCAAACGCAAAAGTTACCTGCAACTAGAAATAAATCAAAAATGAGTCCTGGGCTTGCAAAAAGGAAGAAACAATAAAGCCTGTGATGTTACTCACAGGCTTTATTAAAAAAGAACAACTTTATTGCTTTGTTATCTTAAGCGATTTAGATTGATTGTTCCACTGTGCCTTTAGTGTATATGCACCCACAGGTAAAGGTGTAAGATCAAGGCTAACGATGTTAGTTCCCTGTGCTAATAATTCATTTTTTGTAATAACTAATCTGCCATTTACATCATACAATTGGATCTGTAATTTAGATACATGGCTACTGTTAATTTGAACAGTTGTAGTTGTATGTACCGGGTTTGGTCTTACTTCTATTCCCTCTTTTTGCCGGCACGACGATTTTAAAATTCCGCTGTAAGTCTTGTGTCCACCAAAATCAACCTGCGCAATTCTATACAATCCTACCCCACCTGGCGAGTTGTCTGCGAACGAATAGCTGCGAAGAGTATTGCTGTTACCTGAAGCATTTACCTGCCCCAAAGTTGACCATGAAGTGCCATTGGAGCTTCTCTCTATTTCAAACCTGCTGGCATTTAATTCCTGGGCTGTTTGCCAGTTAAGAATTACACCATTATTGCTACACTCAGTGTTCACGTAAGTATAACGGACAGGGAGCGCATTTGCAGAAGAGCTCAACGTCCATAATGAAAAGCCATTGATGCCTGTTTTCTCCACATAATTTGAGGCGGTATCTCTTGATGTAAAACCCTCGTTCGTCCACGTGGTGCCGTTCGTACTTTTCCAAAGAGTTAAGGCTGTTTCATCAAGCCCGTTTAATTCTGCATCTGAATATTGCAAACGTAATGTTGCATTCAGACCAGTGTTATTAGCAACATTAATATCATAGAACCTAAATATACTGCTGCCGGTACCTAAACCAGTTTGAGGTTTATGACCTCTGCGGATAATGGTGTTTCCAAGGTTTTGTGATGAAGTAATGATAGCTCCAAGATTACCCGGGTTTGCTGAAGATGGTGCATTTAGACTTGAGACAAAATCAGCATAGCCGGTGCCATTTGTAAACGACCTGCTGGATGGTGATTCATTATTGAATGCTGCATTGCCAAGTAAGTGTACGAGTGAGTTATTAAAATTTAGAAGCCCACCGTTAAAGAAGACCTCGGTAATAATATTTATATCCTTGCTAAGACTCAGTTTCGAGCCGTTTCCCTTTTCAAGTAAAAGCCTGTCAAAAGTTGTAATACCGGTTCCGGATAAAATAACATCATCACTACCAATAAATCTGAATGTACCATCACCTGCTGCCTGAACAATTGTTCCATCGTTTACAAGGTTTAGATTACCTAAAACAACAAGCACTCCACCATTAGTAGATAAGTGTGTACCATTAGATAATGACAGTGTTCCCTGGCTATGTACTACATTAAGAAAAGTCATAGTGGCATAAAGCATTAATATTTTTTTCATAAAGATTTATTTATGTGTTAATGCCTTAAGTGCTTTTGCCAATTCTTCTATCCGCTCATTCATTTTATTTATTTGCTGTTGTTGCCCGTCTATTTTTTTATTTTGGTCTTCGATTGTTTGTTGTTGCTCTTGTACTGATTTTACCAAAGGCATAATGAATTGGCTGTACGATACCTTATAAAAATCTTTATCATTTTTAGGGGCTTTTACCCCGTCAAAATCGTATCCTAAATCTCTTGCGATCCTTTCAACATCCTGTGCAAGAAAACCTGTATGTATTTGTTTATCTCCTGTATAAGATGCAGGTCTTATAAGGTTGTTATGTACAATACCAGTTTTAGCAAACTCATCTAATTTCTGGTTATCGAAATTATAAGTAACTGGCTGTAGTTTGGTGATGAAGTCTAATCCTGGAACGTTACTTTTTATGTTATACTTGAATCTCTTGTCAGAAGGCGTGGCTGTGCTGCCATGCAAAGTAGCTGTACCATTGCCGAAAAACACATTTGTAACTGCACTGTTTCCTACCTGGACTGTGTTGCTTGCCTGTACAACCGCACCAGAACCAATTGCTGTTGCGTTCGATAAACCAGCAGCACCCACGTCGGCACTTTTGCCAATTGCGGTGTTGTTATTACCTGTAGTGTTTGAGCCTAATGAAGCCCTGCCTATTGCCGTATTTGAACTTCCTGTAGAGTTTAACGTAAGTGCGCTCACTCCCATACCAGTATTATCATTTCCTGCCGTATTTGCAAAAAGCGCACTTACGCCAACAGCAGTATTAAAATTTCCTGTTGTATTTGAGGCAAGTGAATTATAGGCATAACCGGTATTATACGTACCTATGGTATTTACTTTTAAGGATGCAAAACCTGTTGCGGTGTTCCTGTTACCAGTGGTATTGGCAAAAAGTGCCTTTGATCCTACGGCTGTATTGAAAAAGCCTGTGGTGTTACTATATAGAGCAGAATCACCAATAGCAATAAGATTAGAAATAGTGGAGTTGCTATATAACGCCATGGCACCAATTGCTATATTACTATATCCCGTATTGCCCGTACCACTTTCTGAGCCCAAATAAACATTGGCACCTCGAGAGTTAGAAGCGTCCGTAAACCTCACCCAGGCAGAACCGTTCCAATAGTAGAACCCAGGGGTAACAGCAGTAGCACCGGAGCCACTTGATTCTACATTATAGATTAATAACGAAGTCCTGGGTAATAAAACAGGATGGCTATTATTAGTCGCTGCAAGGTATACCCTGGGTATCAGCACTCCCTTTTGACGATGATTTACATCAAGCATTGCACTTTGATCTGCAGCATTACCGTAGAGTTCTTGAATGCCTAAGCCTTGCGAATAAGTTGCTGTGAAAGCAAATAAGGGTATAAGTGTTAGAGTGAGAAGTTTTTTCATTTCAGTAGTTTTTTGTGAGGTGACTTTAAGAATCAGCAGTAAAGTTTGCAACAAAAAAACGGCATTGTCAATACCTAATTTGTAGTATTTCTATATCATCGCAGTTGTATTGTTTCTATTTAGATATAAAGGTTACGCGACATTCAGAGCAACCCATATAGGAGCTTCCGTCGCTTAAAAATGATTCTTTGGTGCTTTGATGGTAGCCATAATGATAAGAGTCGTGGAGATATGTATGCCTTAGTTAAACAGTAGTAGTAGTTGATATATTCTAACTTGCCTGCATGAATCAAAGGTTAGCACATATAGCGCTCGTTGTAGCTGATTATGACGAGGCAATTACTTTTTATACGCAAAAGCTCAATTTCACTTTAGTAGAAGACACCGTTTTAAGTGAAACCAAACGGTGGGTTATTGTAAAGCCAACGGGTTCAGCTGAATGCGGGTTGCTACTTGCCAAAGCTGCTAATGAAGAGCAAAAGAGCAGGATAGGAAATCAAACAGGGGGAAGAGTATTCCTTTTTTTATATACTGATGACTTCCAGAGAGATTATCAAAACCTCATTGACAATAATATAAAAATCATACGCGAACCTGCTAAAGAAACATGGGGCACTGTTGCTGTGTTTGAAGACTTGTACGGCAACCTCTGGGACTTGATTGAAAGCTCCTAGAACAACATAGATGCCGTCGGTGGTCAATGGTTGGTGGTTGGTGGTCGATTAACTAAAATGGTTCTTTGCTGCTTTTATGGTAGCCATAAATTCTTCTATCGTAACAACTGCATTGCCGTCATTTGTTTCTTCAAGTGAGCCGAATTCGTGTAAGAAATGATCGGTGTCTGTATCCCAGTTCTCAAAGTGCAGGTCGGGCACTTTCCATTCTGATGCATAGAAGTACGCACCTTCTATTAAGTGATCTTTTATTAATGCCAGTACTTCTGCAACGGGTATGTTGTTTGGGTTTGAAAAGATAACCTCGTTGTGCTTTTTGTAGTTGGTGAAGTCGCGATAGATGTAGTAGAATTTGAGGTTCATGGTGGAACTGATGGATATGTCTATTGAATCACTTGCAGTCCAATACTCGCCAAGTAATGGTAGGTATCGTTATAAAACGCGGGATTGCGAGTTCCATCTTCCTCATCCCCTTCCGGAACAACAATCACCATTCCTTGTCTTGCTCTTGTTAATAACACTCGATATGCATTCTTTAAATACAATTTCCCTTCTTCTTTATTGATATTATTCCATTTGCTTCCGACAAATGAGTACGATTTCCATCCTTCTGGAGAATATCTGAAATCTCCATCCCAAGTTACACATGCCCAATCGAGTTCTAAGCCTTGTACTTGAAATTCTGTCGCTACATCTTCTAAGTAAAAAGATGAACGAATGTCTTCTTTGCCATCCAAGAACCAATGGATTGGATCCATAGGTGATTTCATATCAATAGCATAAGGCTTTAGTCTTATAGCTTGTGATGAAACAATCATTCCATATCGTTCTGTTCCTCTAGCCTTTTCTTTCAACCAATTCTTTGCTGTGATTACGCTTCTTGTTAATACGATAGGATATTTGATTTTTATAGACTCGTAATTCCTTTTTGCCTCTTCAAGATTTAGATCTAAAAGATTTTTTATCAATAAGGAGAGGTGCTCAGCTCGAAAAGAACGAAGTGAAACAGAAAGATGCAATGATGGGTTTGTCGTAACGTATCTGTGTGTACTTAGAATCTCCAATGCCTTTCCTGCAGCATATTCACTATCTGTCAATTTATCTGAAACATAAATTCGCCACTCTGGAAAAGCTCTATTAAGCGACTCAATCCATTCACTAATTCCCGCCTCGCCAGTATTTATTTCTTGTCCGCCACCTACTAAACAAATAATGACAGCCCAATCTTGATGTCTGTCGAGGACAGAAGTAAGGAATTCAGGTTCTGATATATTGAAGTTGGGTCTGTTCTTCTTGCGTAGCATGAAGTTCGCGGTCTGTGTAAGATCCCATGCTCTTTGCGCTTCATCGAAAATTGCAACATGTTCAAATGGTGGACGATCATCTTGCAATACATCGTCTCTGAAATTGTGAACGTTTTGGATAAACAACTTAACCTCACTCATTATCTCTCCCTTTCTAACTTTTTTACCTTGGTCTTTTTCTCTTTGATATTTGTCTCTAGTCAATGCCTCTCTTAAAATGGCTACTAATGGGCCATTACCCGAAAGAAAAACACTGGTAAGATCACTTTCTTTGTTTAAATGTTTTGTAGCTATGTCAAGTCCCACCAATGTTTTGCCTGCACCGGGAACACCCGTTACAAAACAAATTGCTTTCTCTTTTCTCTCTTTTGATTTTAAAATAACGTCTCTTAAAGCGGAAGATGTTTCGGTAAGATTTGTTGCCTCAGCGCCACTTTTTGTAATGTCAGCTACATTATGTCCGTTGTACAAAGCCATTGCAGCTTCGATAATTGTGGGAGTTGGAGAATATCTGCCTTCTTCCCATGCTTCATCATTAATTATTTCACCTTCTGCAAATTGTAGCACATCTCTTATTATGTTTTTTAACCAGAAGCTATTTGCTTTAATTGGAAATAATATGTTGTCATTATGAGGAGTAATGGAAATTGTGGGATTGATATTTTTAGCTTCCGTTGCAACTACTATTGGTGCTATTAAATGTTGATGGCTCGTTTCGTGAAAGTTCTTCAAATCGAGTGCATAATCCAAGACTTGATCTTGTCCACTTAGCAAGAATTCTTTCTCACCTACCTTGAACTCAATAACAAAAATCACATTCCTGATTATCAGCACTACATCAATTCGTCTTCCCATTCGAGGTATCGAATATTCAAAGAAAATTCTTCCTTTATATTCTAGAACAACTTCTTTCAAAATTTTGATTTGTAACTCCTATGCAAATCTTTGTGTTATTTCAAGAGAGAAGTCATTATTGGCAGCAAGGATTCCGAGGATGTTTTCTGAGGGGGTTAAGCAAAACTTTGAAATGGTGTCTGAGTAAAAGCTACGTTTCATTACAGCTTAAAATAACAGAAATATTTGCAGATAGAAGCTTTGAACTTTTGCCGTCTAATTAGCACAAGAAGGTATAAATCTAGCTGAGTAGAATTAACAACAGTTGAAGAGTGCGATACCGATCTTCATCGGCACAGGCTCCACGGCCGTTTAATAGTAGCACAAAAGCCAAGTACATAATTAACTCCTTTCCCTTGATCAACCATTTAGTTAGCAGGCTCCTACTACTTCATAGCACTAAACAATGTCGAATAAAATTGTTCCGGCTGCTCATACATAGGGAAATGACCCGACTTGTTTATCCAGTACAGGTTTGCTTGTGGTAGCAATATTTTTAATTCGTAACTAACAAAAGCACCGGGGTCTTGCGCACCTGCTATTATGTGAACGGGGTTTTTAAACAGCGGTAACTTTTTGGTTAAGTCAAACCCTTTTTTACCAAGGTCTCGAAACATAAGAGAGCCCATCTGTGGATGTGAGGGTGCTTTAGTGATCTTCTCAAAGAGTGTATCTAACCTTGTTCTGTCGTATAATACCGGTACCAGTTCCCACTTCCGTGCAAGCTTTTTATTTTCTTCAGTTGCATTTTCGTTTTGCTTTTTAAATGCAGCATCCCTCGCTGCTTTGTCTTCAAGGGTTAGCCGTGCATCTTTATTGGCTGTAAAGGTTTCGTTTAGTACCCTGTCAAACTTAAAAGGACCGGAATCAATTAACACCAACGATTTTACCCGTGCAGGATATTCGGTAGCAAAACTCATTGCAAGCATACCGCCCCATGAATGGCCGAGTAAATGAGCCTGCTTCAACTGCAGGTAATCCATTACCCTGTTTATATCGTCATGAGCTGTTTGTAAATTGATGGTGGAGGTATCGTATGGCTTTGGCATGGAGCGTCCCGTACCTCTTTGTTCCAGCAAAATAGCACGCTTATGTTTACCTAAGTTTATAGCAACTTCCTCGAGTTGAAGATAACCTGCTCCCGGCCCTCCTGTTAATACAATCACCGGATCGCCGCTACCATATTCATGAAAATATAAATAGCCGTTACTGTATTTAATTGAATCCATTTTTTGTGCAAAGGCACCGAAACAAAGCAACAACAATGCGGGTAAGAAAACACATTTCATAACCAGTATGATTTTGAATATAAATTTACACATGAAAGAAATCAGTTCAAAGTAAAGCTGAGCCTTGTGTTTACATCAATTCAAAGTTGTTGTTCAGTAACATAAAGCAGGTAAAACAAAAAGCCGCCGGTTTACGGAGGCTTTAAGATATCGAACTACCAGGTTCTATTTGCTGGTCTTTTTGAAAACAGATACTCCTGCACCTGTTATCTTCAATATTAAAGATTGCTTGTCATTTTCAGCTGAAACAAAGTAAGCTGTTTCTTCAGTTCCGTCGAATTTGATTGCCTCCTTTACCGTATAATCAGAATATTTTTTAGCGAACGTTCTCTTAGCATTAACAGGAAGATCTTCTAACGTTATTTTTTTGGTGCAACCAATGTATTCTCCATCAAGGTTATAAAATGCATCAGTCTTTTTGCCATTAACTTCAAAAGAAGCTTTAATGTATTTGGAATTCGAACTCCACTTTACTTTTTCAGCATCTTCAAATTGAGTTTCAAAACTGCGGAGAACATTTACGTTCAATTTCTTTTCGTCTGAAGCGAATACACTTGTTGCTACTGTAATTGTTAGCAGTGCGGCGATGATTAACTTTTTCATGGTGTTTAGTTTTAGTTTGTTTATGTTTTTGTTTGATGTCGTTGTTTTTGATTGACAAGTCAAAAGTAGCAGCACAACCAGGCGTATACAAGTCATTTGTGATTAAGAGAGGATGCTGTTATGTGTGCTTTGATGAGTGGAAGAAGCTATAATGTTAACCAAAGTTAAAGCAGCTGTGAAACACGCTACAGTACTGCTTTTCAGCCGGTTCGTTAAGAACATCTTAAATGCATTAAACTTCTGGTTAAAACTGAAGAGTGGCTTTAGCAGTTGTTACGAGTGGTTTTAGGTGGGGTACTTTGCGGTAAGATTCTCATGAGGTTTGATTGAGACAGCAAGAAGCAAACCACCCTAATTACCTTCTTCCCCTTGATGGCTTTTGTCCCATCCTATTAATCGATTATGTTATAAGTTATGAATACCTACTATGCACACCTGCCAGACTGTACCATTGAGTCTTATGCATAAATAGAAACCTCTTTCAACTGGTCGGCTAATAGATGTATAGCATTCTCTATTTTTATCGCCTGCTCTGCTGATGGATATTTAACCCCGGAAGCATATTGGCGCAATAGACCGGGGTTTAAGCCGGCCTTCTCAGCAACAGAACTAATTTTTAAGTAGTTGTGTTCCTGGAAAAAAGCTTGTAAGTCATAATGAAATTCAAGGTCTAAATTATCAATGTCGATTTTACTCCAGGCCTTGTCAGTTTTTCCTTCATGTTGCTGGTAATCGTAAATAAGCTTTTTTAGATTTTCAATTAAGGCTTCTTTCGTTTTTCCGAAAGGTGTTGGCATAAACTTCCCTCTATTTTCAACTCTTCCCCACAATAAGCCATCACTTTTTTCGATGATAATTTCGATGGTGGTTTTGCTGGTTTTATTATTACCTGTAGTCAACTTCATAGTTTTATTAATATTTGTGTCAGATTTATTTAAAACCTGCTTTCTTTAAAATTGCTTTTGCTGTTCCTGTGGGTACTTCCTTAGACCCATGAAAGGGAACAGAAATAGTATCTCCGCTTACAGGATGTTTAAATATTTTATGACTGCCGGTTTGCCTTACTTCAATCCATCCCGCCTGGTTAAACTTTCTTACTAACTCTGAGGACTTCATGAATAATCACATTTTAAAGGTAGCAAATATGCTACCAATCTCCGCCCATAATATTTTTTTAACCTTACCTTCTTCCCCTCAATGGCTTTTGTTCCTTCCTGTTAAACGGCTTTGCATTTGCACTTCTTCCTTTTGCATTTGCTTTTTTACCGGCTGGTTGGGCGCTTCTATTAAAAGGCTTACTACTTGTTGCGGCTTTCTTGTTTCTTACTGGTGCTTTTGTTCGTGCAGGTACTTTTGTAGTTTCAGGAAAGGGTTCCAGTTCGGGCTTTTCTTTTTTCTTTTTCTGGTTTATGTTATTGCTCCACCACTGGTTGCCGGTCTGTCGTTTTTTTGTTGGTCGCACAACTTCATATTCATCAAAGGGCTGAGTCGGTTCTTCATCATGTGTAACAACAGGTGGTTTCTCTTTCTTTGGTTTTGGCGCTCTTGTCTTAGGTATTTGTTGATCTGTATTATGAGATCCTGCAATGATCTCGTTCATCTTTTCAATTTCGGGAGCCGTAAAATAACGCCACTTACCAACGGCTAAACCTCCCAGCGAAATATTCATGATGCGCACTCTCGTTAACGTATGCACTTTATAACCAAGCGCTTCACACATCCTTCGTATCTGCCTGTTCAACCCTTGTGTTAGTATAATGCGAAAACGCCGTGCACCCTCGGCACGCACATAACATTTTTGCGTTACCTCATCAAGTATTTCGACACCTTCAGACATGCGTCTTACAAAAGCTTCGTCAACAGGTTTGTCGACCGTTACTATGTATTCTTTTTCGTGGTGGTTACTGGCTCTTAAAATTTTATTTACAATATCGCCATCGTTGGTAAGGATGATCAATCCATCAGAATCTTTATCTAACCTGCCAACAGGAAAAATTCGTGTACGAAACTTTATATAATCAATGATGTTGCTTTTGTCTTTAGGATCGGTTGTAGAGGTAATGCCAACAGGCTTGTTTAACGCGATGTAGATCGGTGCATTCTTTTTAGCGCTGTTTATCTTTTCTCCGTCAACCGCAACTACATCGCCTGGTTTTACCCACGCACCTTTGCGTGCAATTTTATTGTTGATGGTTACCCTGCCTGTTTCAATATACTTATCAGCTTCTCTTCGCGAACAAAACCCTGAACCACTTACCACTTTGTTCAAACTTACCCGGTCATCATTTTCAGGATCCATAAACTATTATTTACGTGCAAAGATAACTGCTTAGCCTAACTGCATACTTGACCAGAAAATGTAATGTGTCGTTTTTAAGAAAATCAATGATTACATTCATTCCGGCTTTTCATTACTGCTGCATTTATTTTTTCAATCATAAACCAAAACAAACATGAAACGATTATCACATTTTGCTCTATTTGCAATTGCTATGTTCTTTTTTGCGTGTACCGAAAAAGGTACCGGCTCAACAACTGCATCCACAGGTGAAAAGAGTGCCGGCAGCGAACTGCTGGGTACTACCCACGCAGTATACCGCGCAATTGAAACGGGGGATTCAGCTACTCTCAGTAACCACATTTCTGCAGATGCAATCGATCATGGTGGCGGACCAAATGGTGAAGACGTGAAAGGAAATGATATAGTAAAAATGCTTTCAAGCTTCCACAAGGATGTAGATAACCTAAAAATGGAAGTGATAGAAGAAGCAGCAAGTAATGATCATATTTTTGCAGTCGTACGCATGACCGGCACTACAAATAAAGCAGTTTGGGGTATGCCTGCCGGCCATAAAATGGATACGAAAAGTATTGATTTAATAAAAGTGAGTAATGGCAAAATGACTGACCATTGGGCGTATTTCGAAATGGCAGAAGCTATGAAGATGATGGGAGCCGTAAAGCCTGAAGGAAGTTCAGCTAAAAAGTAGTACGGTGATCGACGACCGATCACGGACGGACGACCGACCATTGAATTCAGCTGTCAGGTTGAGTGTGTCGAAGGCTTTATGAACGAAGATGTGGATTGCAGGACTGTTCCTGATGCAAAAAGCAGATTGCTTCGTACCTCGCAATGACGAACAAACAGGGTATCCCGGATGTGATACCCTGTTTTATTACCTGGTTATACCTGGCTTGATACCACTAGATAATTCCTTAAATTGTTGCTATGCCGTTGAAGAGTGCGACGCAACGATGATCAACTGAAGTTTCCACTGCCGGTAACAAAAGAAATCCTTACCACTTTAACGACCACTTAACCGAAGTTTGCAGCCGGAGGCATACTTAATGCTATTTTTGCCTTTACAGATGAAGATGGCTTACAGATATATCCTGGTTTTTTTATTGACAGCTAACACCGCATGGTCTCAATCGTTTGTTACCAGGGTTTCGAGTAAAACGATGGGTAAAAAAGACCTGCTTGAAGTGCAGTACATCGCAGAAAATCTTGAGCTGTCAGATTTTATTCTTCCACGCTTTAGCAGCTGGAGTGTTCAGTCGGGACCTGAATTTAGAAGTAACCGTGTATCGGTGAACGGGGTTGTTAAACAACAAATTATTTACTCGCTTTTGTTACAGCCAATGCGTACAGGAAAGCTGAGCGTGCCCTCAGCTACTGTTGTGATTGATAAACATACCTCGCGGAGAAGTAATACTATAACCATTGATGTTAAGCCTGCAGACCATGTTGCGGGGAACATACAAGGGGTAACAACATCGCGTGCCCAGATTGCTGATCCTGCAGTGGATGATTTTACAAAGGATCAACTTATAAGACGTGGTGAAAATCCTGCTGCCAAGGTAAAAGGCAACCTGCTAATAAGGCTTGATGTAAATAAACAAAGCAGCTTTGTTGGCGAACCAATCCTGGCTACTTACAGACTTTATACACGTTTGCGTTCGCAATCGCGTGTGACAAAACAGCCAACGTTTAGCGGCGCTACGGTGGTTGAAATGACGCCAGAGGAAAGTGTACCGAAGCAGGAAAGATTAAACGGAAAAATGTACAATGTTTATGTTGTAAGAAAAGTACAGTTGTTTCCATTGCAGCCCGGTAGGCTTGTGTTGCCGCAGGCAAGTGTAGAAAATAAAGTAACCTTTTATAAAGCGGATAATGTTAATTACCGTGACTTGTATTATAACCCATCTAACCTGCCTGTTGAGGAACAGACAGTAACAATAACAAGTTCTGCGTCGAGCGTTGATGTAAAGCCGCTTCCTGCTAACGCACCTGCCAGTTTTGGTGGCGCTGTTGGTAAGTTTCGGGTTGAAGTTGGAAAGGCAGGAGATAAGCCTGTTACAACAAATAACACAGCAGCATTTGTATTTGTGGTTGAAGGTCCGGGCAACCTGCAGCAAATAAAAGCACCCGAGGTGATGTGGCCGAAAGGCATAGAAGCGTTTGAGCCGACTGATGAAGAGGAAGTAGATAAAAGCGGGTTTCCTGCAAGGGTTAGAAAGACTTTTAAGTACCCGTTCTTAATAACTAAAACAGGCTCTTATACAGTACCTCCTGTTGAGTTTAGTTACTTCGATCCTTACACTGCTCAATATGTAACGCTTAGAAGTAAGCCGTATTCTTTCAAGGTAGGACAGGGTGAAAAGATATCTGTTTCTGATTTTGATTTTAAAGAGAAGTTTGGATTTGAGACGCATCTTGCGATAATACTAGGCGGTGGCTTACTTGCGATATTCGTTGGTTTACTATTATACAGCAGGCGTAAAAAAACAAAGCCTTTAGTAGCTCCTGCTGTTGCTCCGGCACAGGTTTATGTACAACCTGAAGTGACTGCTCTTGATACTGAGCAATTCATCCATTACATTCGACATTCGAACCCGATGGAGGAAGGTCCTGCATTTTATAAAAACTTACAACGGCATATTACGTCGTACCTGAAGGCTAAGTTTAATATTTCTCCTGATGAGATTGATGCCTTTGCACAATCGCGTCCTGATGCTTCTATTTTAGGAAAGATCAAAACCTTGTTGAGCCAATGTAACCTTGCAATGTATACACCTTTATACAACGTTGAAGAGGCTATGACGCATAGAATAGATGCTATAAAATTGTTGAGCAATCTTGAAGGAGTTGATTAGTCTTCGATGTATTTATATCCGACACCTCTAACAGAATGGAAGTAGCGAGGGTTGCGGCTGTCGGGCTCAAAATACTTCCTGAAATTCAAGATAAAATTGTCAATGGTGCGGGTAGTTGGGTAAACATTATATCCCCATACTGACTGTAAGATTTTCTCGCGGGTTACTACATCGTTTTTATTCTCGATGAGAAGTTTCAGCAACATCACTTCTTTCTTACTTAACTCAATAAGATTGTTATTGAAGGTGGTTGCCTGTTGTGCTCTGAAGTCGATTTTATTACCTCCAAACTCATACACATCTCCAACAGTTTCCTTATCCTGTAGTTTTTTATTTTTCTGGATGAGCTTATTTACCCTGAGTAAAAGCTCTTCGAGATTGAAGGGTTTGGTTAGATAATCATCTGCTCCTTTTTTTAGTCCAAGTATTCTATCGGCACCTGAATTTTTTGCACTCAATATTAAAATAGGTACTTCATTGTTTTGCAAACGGATCGTTTCTGTTACAGCAATGCCGTCGATTTCAGGGATCATTACGTCCATGATCACTACATCAAAATATTCGTCTTTGATTGCCTTTAAAGCCTGCTTTCCATCGTATGCTGATGTTACACTATAGTTTTCAAGCTCGAGGTTTAGCTTAAGTGTATCGTGAAGATTTTCTTCGTCTTCTACCAAAAGAATATTTGCGGCTGGCTCTTTTGGCATCATAAGTTTTTAAAGGTTACTGTAAAAATACTACCATCCGGCTGATTGTCCTTAACACTTATCTCAGCGTTATGATCTTCTACTATTCTCTTGCATAAAAAGAGTCCTAAGCCAGTACCTTTCGATGCACGGGTACCTTCGTTACCAATGCGATAGAATTTTTCAAATATCTTTCTCTTTTCACCCTGTGCAATTCCAAAACCTTCGTCTGCTACCTGCAGGTAAGTTGCATTACCACCATTTCTTAAAGTGATCGTTACCTTTTTATCTTTCGGCGTATACTTTAAAGCATTTTCGATAAGATTGTTTACCATCATCCGCAGTAACAATTGCTCACCATTCACATAAATCTCATCCTTCACATTTGCTTCAATGTTTCTTTCAGGAAAGCGGCTCCTGAAATCTGCGACACTTGAATTTACTTCAGCACTAAAATCTATTTTACTGAAGACGATCTTATATGCGCCTGCATCTAATTGAGAAGCAAGTAAAATATTATTGCACAAGGTGTTTAGCCTGTTTGCTTCCTGTAGCGTATTTGATATTAGCTTTTGTTGCTGGCTTTCTTCAAGTTTTCGCTTCTGAAGTGTTTCAAGGTTGAGTTGTGTTATGGCGATAGGTGTTTTTAATTCGTGGGTAATTGCCATCATAAAATTTTGTTGCTGTTGCGAAAGCCTGAACTGGCGACGGGTAGCGCGGTAAACGAACACAGCTCCTACAAGTATTACTGCAAGAAAAGTGATTCCTTCTGCAACATATTGTGTGGTCTTTCTTTTCTCGTCGTGAAGTATTGTTTGCGTTTTCTTATCATATGCAGGATCTTCCAGTGACACTTCCTGCAACCTGTGCTCCGTCATCTGCTGGTTTTGCAAGTTGAGTGTGATAAACCAAAAGACCAAAGCTGCAACTATGTACACCAGCAAAAACCAATATACAATAATGATTACCTTAAGCTTCTTTGGTTTTAAAATGCTCATGGCTCTTTTATCTTCTCAACACGTATACCTGCGTTCATAACATGTTGCAAAGGTTCTTCTCTCATTATATGTTGCAGCGTAAAATTGTATTTGCCGTTTTTAAGCCTGATGGGTGCCAGGGTTATTTTTATGCGGTGCTCAAAAATATCATCCATACCACTGCCAAGCCAACCGTTTTGATTATCTGCTAGCTTTAAATCCAGCGGCTGTGTAGTTGCTGTATCGCCCGGAGGCACAGTAGTTATGTTGACCCAGATGTTGTTGTAATTATAAGCATCGGTGTGCCTGAAAACGAAAAAGATATTGTATGAAGATATTGTATCTGCGATCTCAAAAGTGAAAGATGGTTTGTCGTTCCCCTTCCATTCATGAGAGTGAAAGGGTTTAGTTTTTTCGTAAACATCAATAGTATTGCAGGAAGTTACCGTGGCAAGTAATAGTATGAAACAGAAGTTCTTCAAGCGGAATGTTTTTGTAAAGATATTAGGATAGTAAATAGAACTCAACAATACATTTAGAATGACAATTCTTTATAAATTTACCGCTAACCAGGTATATCCACTAACAGATAAAACCTGCTTCAAAAAAATCTAATGAAACCATCATTTAAGCATCACTTTCGCCTTCTTTTTTTACTTACCATTTCTTTTATTGCAATTTCAAGTAATGAAAACGCTACTGCACAAAATCCTGTCAAATTCATTGGAAGCTGGCAAGGAATGACTTATGGAAGTGGTGCATACGACCCGATGTTTACTATAAATATTAAACCGAAAGGTGTTTGGACAGATCTGACATTTGGCGAAACGCGGTCAATAAATGCTAAATATACATTTGACACCAAGAAGCAGGAACTCACTTTATTTACTGCAAAGGGAAGCAAACTTTATACTTTTAAAATTGAACCAGCTACTGCAACCCAGAAGGAAAGATTAGTTGAGCAAACTCCAGCGAAGGAATATTACAGGGCAATGGTTTGTTACCGATATAAGAAAAGGTAGTGTAAGCAAAATATTATTATAATATATTCAACACCTGCTCTTTTGCTTTTTCAAGCTCGTCCTTCATAAGGATTACACTTTTTTGAATTTGAGAATCGTACGCTTTAGAACCCGTTGTATTTATCTCGCGGCCTATCTCCTGCATTATGAAAGAAAGTTTTTTTCCTTTGCTTGCATCTTCTTCAGTAAGTATGTTTCTGAAATAATCGCAGTGATTTTTTAGACGCACCTGCTCTTCGCTGATGTCGATTTTCTCGATGTAGTAAATGAGTTCTTGCTCGAGGCGATTAGGATCATAATTATCTTTTCCTACATTATCTTCTAAAACTTTGCGAAGTCCATCTCTTACTTTTTGCTGGCGTCCCGGCTCAAGTTTGGCAATGATCTGTTGTTGTAATAAGATGTTTTCAATGCGTAACAACAAATCTTTTTCCGTTGCTTTCCCTTCGTCCATGCGGTGCTGCTTTAACTGATCTATTGCGCTTGATAATACCTGTTGAAACTCTTTCCACTCTTCTGGTGTAAGCATTTCACTTGAGTTGGTAATAACCTCGGGCAGCTTCAATAATGCACTTAATATGCTGCCTGTATCCAGGTTCAGTTCTTTTGATAATTCTGCAATAGACTGGTAGTATGCTTTTGCAAGATCTGTATTTATACTAACCGGTTTTGAAGACCCATTTTGCTTGATGCTGATGTTACATTCAACACTTCCTCTCAATAACTTCTCCTGGAGCATATTCCTGATATCAAATTCAAAAGGCTTTAATAATGATGGAATGTTTAATCGAATATCAAACTGTTTTCCATTGAGCGACTTTACTTCTACTAAAAAAACTTTATCTCCTACAGCCTGTTCTGCTCTTCCAAAACCCGTCATCGAATACAGCATATCTTTTCTTTTGTTGTTGGGTAAATGTATTGAATATATGTTTTGATATATAAACAAAAAGCCGGTTCATTTCTGAAACCGGCCTTTGTATAAAGTTTTACTTATTTATTGAATCGTGTAGGTTCTGTTATACTCATCAACTGTGATGGTATATGTTCCCGCAGAAACAGTTATGTTATCTCCATTGTCACGTGTTATTGATCCGGCAGTAGCTCCTTTACCATAGTTAAAGTCCCATCCATCTGCAGAAACAAATTTAAACTCACCGGCAGGTAAGGTAATTGTTCTTTGCCACCTTCCATTACCTAAATAGTTCATATCTGGTGCAGTTGCCGGATTCCATCCCTGGAAAGCACCTACTATTCTTAGACCTTTGTACATTTCATACTTTACATTATTTACGTCCCTTCCATCCCAAATTACCCTGTAAGTACCAGCTGTCGCATTTGGCATATTAGGTCCGTTTGTCTCCAGCATGCTACCAGTAGGTCCATTAGAACCGAAACTCCTTGTTTCATCAACAGCATTACTACCATTATTCCACTCATTATTATCAATCAACTTCCAACCCCCGTTAGTAAATGTATGAACACCAAGAAAGTAATTTTTGCCAAGGTTTTTTAAAGCTGAATTTGGGAAAACACTTGGCGGATTCCAGCCTGCGGATGTTGCTTCTCCAACAAATCCCATACGACCTTCCATAATGTTGTACTTCATCGTTGTTCTGTTCACAGAAACCCTATAAACGCCGGCAGTTGTTACTTTGAAGTTATCATTACTGTTTTGTACAAGGTTACCACCTGTTCCACCATAATTCACATCCCATGCACGACCTTGAGTAACCTTAAATTCCGCATTTGCGGGAAGAAAAATGTATATGTAATACAAGTTGTTTGCTAAGCCACTACGTTTGTCAGGAATAAGTTCCGGTGCATTTGCCGGAGTCCAGTCTGTGCCATTACCAGTTGAAGTTTGAAAACTACCCGGCATATACATACGAACCTCGCGAAGTATTACTAAATCATTTACATAATCAGCTTGTTGGTTCCATGTTCCGGAAGTTGCAATTACCGTCCACTTTAAGTTTGAAGGCTGACTTAAATTGGTTTGACCCTTTGCATTTAAACTGTCGCTTATTGCTTTATAGGATATTGTTAGCAAAGTATCATTACCACTATTATTTGAATTAACGCTGAAAAGGGGTGTTGCAAAGTTTTCTGTTGTACTAAATACAACTTTATACTTTACAGCAGGTCCACCAGTTGCGGGGTTTGACTTTGTCCAACGGAAGGTAAAATTTTGCGTTGTTGAACCCGGATCTATGGCAGCCGGTGTAGTTGATGAAGTTGGTCCTAATAAAATGAATGGACTTGCACCGTCTTTGAATCTCGTGATCGATAAATTGAAAATATTTTGAGCTAAAATTTTGGTTGAGCCGTTATCAGCTCTTACGCTCCAGATAAGATCGACCTTTGCACCATCAGCGATTCCTTTTGCTTTAAGCGCATCATCTAGCTGCTTAGAGCCAAGTGTTAGCTTGTTAGCCTTCCCACCATTGTCACTTAAAATTTCAACGAGGGGATTATCAAAATTACCTGTTGATTTTAAAGCAGCAACCCAAGTGTAAGTTGGTGCTGTATTAAGACCAGGTGTTGATGCTCCCCATGTAATTTCAACTGAGGCATTGGGGGTGGCTGCATTCAAACCAAGGCTTGTACCTGAAGATGGAGACCTTAAGCTAAAGCCTACAAGCCCTTCTCCGGTAGGATCAGTCCCGGCTAAATCCGGCTTTTGGCATGATGTAAAAAATGCCACCAGGATTAAAGTAAATAGAGTTATTTTTTTCATACAACGATTTTTATTATTTGAGGGTAACATATTCTACTTCTGCTTCAGTTGTTGAAACAGTAGCTGGTGCGCCATTCACATCTCTTACAGTACCATTAAACTTGTATCTAAACTTAGCAAGTCTTCTGCCCGTTACTGGCGTAAAAGATGATGATCCTATAAAGCTTGCCGCCCAGATATTAGTATCTAGTTTACGTAAAGTAACAGTTAGCGGACTTCCTACTGTAACACCCGTATTATCCAGCATGGTAATGGTTGCAGATGTAGGTTCCATTCTTTGTTCTTCAACAGTTGTTCCTAAACTCTTATCAAAATTTACGGTAACTACATCATCAACTCCAACTTTAGAAGGAAATACCCGAACCTTTGACGCAGTGAATACTAAGGGGTCAAAAGCAAAGGGCTTATAATCTGGTGTTTGTTTTGAACCATCTTTAGCTTTTACAAGAAATCCAAAATCTTTAAGTTCACCAGGTGTTTGGCCAAACATGGTTGTACCGGTAAATTTGAAAGACCATTTGTTGGTACCTGCTGCAGTCATTTTTGCAGTAGCAGGCGAGTTTGTCCATGATGTGTTTGTGAATCCATCTTTTCCGCCGCCACTAACGTTGGAAAATAT
>DASVST010000363.1:0-4197 GCA_036387965.1 Segetibacter sp.
AGTGTTCATGAATTTCAGAACGCATATCATGATATGACTAAGATTCACTTGAGCAAGGAACAGGTTTAAATTCAAACATAGAATTTTTTAAATGCCGGCACTTTGCCGGCATTTTTGTTTGCAGGTTTATTGGTGTTAAAAATTTTGATAGGTGGTACTAAACATTCCTGATTTCCAGTGTATACTTGCACAAACAAAAAAACATGAAAACATCTCTATCCGTCGCATTTTTATTGTTGTTCAGTGCCGCATTTGGGCAGGAGAAGCCATTTACAATAAATGGTACCGTAAAAGGTGATATTCCTGCAATTCAAAAAGTCTACCTCAGCTACAGATCCAATGGTGTAAGTGTTTCCGATAGTACCACTGTCAAAAATGGTAAATACTCGTTCAAAGGCAAGCTCGTAGAACCGGTGAAAGCTCAGATCGTTGCAAAGCCAGCCTCAGCAGGAGATACAGCAGGTTGGAGAGCACCCCGTAGAGATGTTGCTTTGTTATTTTTAGGACCAAATAAGATAGAGGTTACCTCTGTTGATTCATTTCGAAATGCAACCATCAAAGGTTCTTTGGCTAATGATGAACTGGCAAAGATTGATGCTTTACTAAAACCCATAAATGATAAAAGCGCTGAACTGAACAAGCAATACTTCGAGTTCGATAAAGTAAAAGACGAAGCCGGAAAAGCGAAAACCATCACAGCTTTGAGGGCGCTCAATAAAGATTCCAGAAATGTGTATGCTGAATATCTAAAAGCAAATCCATCATCACCTCTCGCCATTTATGCACTTAATCAATACGCAGGTTACGATATTAATGCTGACGAAGTAGACCCCTTCTTCAATGCTTTGCCTGAGTCAGTTAAAGGTTATCCTTCATATAAGGATTTGAACGACAGACTGGTAATTGCACGTAAAATCGGCGTCGGAAAACAAGCTATGGATTTCACCCAAAACGACACTCTCGGTAATCCAGTAAGCCTCGCTTCTTTCAAAGGCAAATATGTATTAGTTGATTTCTGGGCAAGCTGGTGCGGACCTTGTCGTAAAGAAAATCCCAATGTGGTTTCAGCTTTCAATAAATATAAGGATAAAGATTTCACAGTCCTCGGTGTAAGTCTTGATCAGCCGGGTGCACAGGCAAGATGGGTAAAAGCTATTCACGATGATAAGCTTACATGGACACATGTTTCCGATCTTAACTATTGGGATAACGCCGTAGCAAAACAATATGGCATCCGTGCTATTCCTTTCAACTTGTTATTAGATAAAGAAGGAAAAATTGTCGCTAAAAATATTACTGGAGAAGCACTGCAAACCAAACTTGCAGAAATACTCGAATAATCGTTATATGAAAATAGATTAGAAAAATGCCACCTCCGAGGTGGCGTTTTTCGTATGTTGATTACTGGCAAAGCGTTTAGAACCGTAATTTCATGAAAAGTCTTTGATGATTCACCTAAAAAATATTATCAGGTCAATAGAAGTTACCGGTAAGAATCTTTCTCTTGCATTAAGTTTTGCTGCATTAGTCGTTTTTGCAAACGGCACAATCGCACAGCAATTCGGCGGTAACCCATCTTCTTTAAAATGGAGGCAGATCAGCACAGATACAGTGAGGGTTATATTTCCTGCGGGATTAGAAGAGATAGGCAAGCGGGTTGCTTCAGTTATACATGAACTGCAAAAAAATCATTCTTCCACAATCGGTAACAAACTGCGCAAAGTCAATATTGTTTTACAAAATCAATCAACGATTACAAATGGCTATGTAGGTTTAGGACCGTTTCGGAGTGAGTTTTATTTATTTGCTCCACAGAATAGCTTTGAATTAGGAGCACAAAACTGGGCTGATTTACTAGCCGTCCATGAGTATCGGCATGTTCAACAATTCAACAACTTTAATATTGGGCTGGCTAAGCTTGCCACAATTGTTCTGGGGCAGGAGGGGCAGGCAGTTGCAAATGCAATGGCAGTTCCTGACTGGTTTTTTGAAGGAGATGCAGTATTTACTGAAACGGCTTTAACCCACCAGGGAAGAGGAAGATTGCCCGATTTTTTCAAAGGTTATCAATCGCTGTTTCGTGAAGGAAAGAATTACTCCTACATGAAGCTGCGCAATGGCTCATACCGCGATTTTGTACCTCACCATTATCCACTTGGATATATGTTAGTTGCTTATGGAAGAGAAAAGTATGGTGCAGACTTTTGGAAGAATGTATCACAGGATGCAGCACGATTTAAGCCTTTAATTTATCCCTGGCAGGGAGCAGTTAAAAAACATTCAGGTATAAAATACAAGCAGTTTGTAAATGAAGCCATGAGTCATTACAAGACGCAATGGCAACAGGCAAAAGGAACTTCAATTGAATACATAATGCCGGCTCCGAAAAACAATGTAGTCGCTTATAATTATCCATATGCTGCAGAAGATGGCTCCTTGATTGTTCTGAAAAGAAGCTATCGGGAAATACCTGCTATTTTTAAGATATCGGTAGATGGATCAGAAGAAAAAATTGTTGTCAGAAACATTGCTAACGATGATTACTTCTCCTATAAAAATGGCAAAGTAGTTTTCGCGTCGTATAAACCAGATGAAAGATGGGGTTACAAGGAGTTCAGTGATATAACTATGATTGATGTTGCATCAAAGTCAACTCAAAAGATCACTCGTAACCAGAGGTATTTTTCACCAGACATTTCTCATGATGCACAAAAAGTAGTTGCTGTTGAAATGCGTACAAACCAGATCTCAAATATTGTTGTTCTCAATACAAAAGGAAAGAAGTTGTTTTCATCTGCACAACGAGCAGGTATTGTTTATACTCACCCAAAGTTCTCTGCTAACGACGAGTTTATTTACTCAGCGGTTCGCAACAAAGAAGGAAATATGGCGCTTGTGAAACTTGAGCAAACAACTGGAAAAGAGACTACGCTTCTTCCATTTGAGAACCGCATCATTGGTTTTCCGACAGTGCACGGTGATACTATTTTCTTCAGCAGTTCATATAAAGGAAGTGATGAGATCTGGGCTTATGTTGAAAGTAAAAGGCAGACCTATCGTGTAGCAGTCAACCCTACAGGATTTTACCAGGCAGTATTTCAGCCTAAGCAAAATCGTTTAGTCGCTTCTAATTTTACTGCTGATGGTTATCGCCTTGCTTCATTACCTGCATCTTCGCTTTTGTGGCAACCGGTAAATGCAAAAGAAAATCCACTGCCTGGCTTATATGTATCCAACGTTCTGAATCAGGAGAATAATGAAACCGTGGAGAATATTGCTGTTCGAAATTTCCCAACAACTAAATATCGCAAGTCATACAACATTTTCAACTTTCATAGCTGGCGACCCGACTATGCAGATCCTGAATTTTCCTTTACATTTTTTGGGCAGAACGTTTTAAATACGCTACAAACAGAGCTCTCATATACATACAACCGAAACGAGGGGAGTCACAAAGTTGGCGCTGATGCTATTTATGGAGGCTGGTATGTACAACCAACAGTTGGTGTAAGTCAAACATGGAATCGGCAAGTGGTATACAATCGTGACACCTCTTTTTATTATAACGAATTCAATGCCCGTGTCGGTGCAAGAGTACCATTCAACTTTTCAGGCGGTAAACAATACCGCTTCCTTACATTAAGTACAACGCTGAACAACCAACAGGTAAACTGGACAGGCATCGGAAAAAACTTGCTCAGAAACACCAATTTCAACTTTATAGACACGCGGTTAAACCTTGTTCAGCAGATACAAAAAGCACAGCAACACATTTATCCGCGCCTGGCGCAAACCGTATTTGTTCAGTATAGAGGCGCTTTGAGTAACGTTAAGGCAAACCAACTTCTTTTAAATGGCGGCTTGTATTTACCAGGAGTGCATACTAATCACAACCTGGTCTTAACAGCCGCTTATCATAGGCGGGATACCATGAACCAGTACCAGTTCTCAAATAACTTCCCCTTTTCGAGAGGGTACACTGCTGTAAATTTCCCACGCATGTGGAAGGTTGGAGCAAACTATCATTTCCCTCTTTTATATCCTGATTGGGGCTTTGGGAACATCGTATACTTCAATAGAGTGAGAGCAAACGGTTTTTACGATTATACAGTAGCCAAAAGTTTAAGGACTGGCTTAAAGTTTCCATACAGCACCGTTGGAGGAGAAATCTACTTCGATACAAGATGGTGGAATCAG